>DASUZN010000217.1:0-23102 GCA_036376855.1 Gaiella sp.
AGCAGCTGAACGGGGCGATCAAGGCCGGGATGGACCTCCGCCGGTACGAGCTCGCGACGCTCGCGGCGGCGCGGCGGCTCCGCTCGAGCTACTGCTGTCTGGCGCACGGCTCCGTGCTCGTGAAGGAGTTCGGCGAGCCCGTTCGCGAGATTGCGCTCGACCATCGCACGGCCGGGCTCGACGAGGTCGACGTCGCGGTGATGGACCTCGCGGAGCTCGTCGTCGACGACGCGACGTCGATAGGCGACACCGACCTGCGACCGCTTCGCGAGCTGGGGCTGTCGGAGACGGAGATCATGGACGTCGTGCTGGCCGCGTCCGCGCGGTGCTTCTTCTCGAAGACGCTCGACGCGCTCGGGGTCCTTCCCGACGCGAGCTACGCCGAGCTGGATCCCGCGTTGCGCGAGGCGCTCGTCGTGGGGCGTCCGATCGCCCGGGCCTGAGCCGCCCGCAGGCGGCGGTCGAGCAACTTCTTCGCCTCGTTGGCCCACAGGACGGCGCTCGCGAGGCCGATGCAGATCAGCCAGTCGGTCGCCGAGAGGGGCGTCGTCCCGAAGGCGTCGTTGAACACCGGCAGGTGCACGACCGCGACCTGGAGCGCGAGCGACAGCGCGATCGCGCCCCAGAGCCAGCGGTTCGAGAAGAGCCCGGCGAAGGCGCTGCGCCGGTCGGAGCGTGCGTTGAAGCAGTTGAAGAGCTGCGCGACGACGAGCGTGGTGAACGCCATCGTGCGCGCCGTCTCGATGTCGCCGCCGTCCCCGACGAGGCCGCCCGGCAGGCGCAGGTCGAGCGCGACGAGCGTCGCGACGGCCATCACGAGGCCGACCCAGAAGATGCCGATCCACATCGCGCGGTCGATGATGCGATCACCAGCGCCACGCGGCGGGCGCTGCATGACGTCGTCCGGCGGCGGATCGACGCCGAGCGCGAGAGCGGGCGCGCTGTCGGTGAGCAGGTTGATCCACAGGATCTGCGTCGCGAGCAACGGCGTCGCCACCGCCTCGCCGGTGTCGTCGAGCCCGATCACGCCCGCGAGGAGGACGCCGAGCAGCATCGTCATCACCTCGCCGATGTTCGAGGAGAGGAGGAAGCGCAGGAACGTGCGGATGTTGGCGAAGATGCCGCGCCCTTCGCGGACGGCCGCGACGATCGTGGCGAAGTTGTCGTCCGCGAGGATCATGTCCGCGGCTTCCTTCGTCACCTCCGTGCCGTTGATCCCCATCGCGACGCCGATGTCGGCGGCCTTCAGCGCGGGAGCGTCGTTCACGCCGTCGCCTGTCATGGCGACCACGTGCCCCTGCTGCCGGAGCGCGCCGACGATCCGGAGTTTGTGCTCGGGGGCGACTCGCGCGTAGACGGACACGTTGCGGACCGCCTCGAGCAGTCCCTCGTCCTCGAGCTCGTCCAGCTCGGCGCCGGTGAGGACCCGAGCGCCTTCGATGCCGAGGTCGTCCGCGATCCGCGCTGCCGTCATCGGGTGGTCGCCCGTGATCATGATCGTGCGCAGGCCGGCTCCGGCGGCCTCGGCGATCGCGGTGCGCGCCTCGGGCCGCGGCGGGTCGATGATCCCGACGAGGCCGAGGTAGGACAGCTCGTGCTCGACCGACTCGTCGGCCGGCGGCTCGCCGCCCGGAAGCGGCCTGTAGGCGACGGCGAGCGTGCGTAGCGCGAGACCCGCGAGACGGTCGACCGTCGCGGCAAGCTCGGCGCGGCGCGCGTCGGTCAGCGGGTGGATCGCGCCCGCGACCCGCTCCGAGATGCAGCGTCCGAGGACGACGTCCGGGGCGCCGGTCGTGATCAGGGCGATCCCGCCCTCCCGAGCGTCCGCCTCCAGGGTCGACATGAGCCTCCGCTCGGACGTGAAGGGGATCTCGCCCACGCGCTCGAAGCGTTCCTCCAGGGCCTGCGCGAGCCCCCCGATCTTCGCCTCCGCGACGAGGAACGCCGCGTCCGTCGGGTCGCCCTGGATCACCCAGGCGCCGTCGACATGCTGGAGGACGGCGTCGTTCGCGAGGCTGCCCCCGCCGATCACGGCACGGGCCTCGTCGAGCAGCACCGGATCGTCGAGCGGGCGCCCGTACGCGAGGAGCCGGCCCTCGGGCACGTAGCCCTCGCCCGTGATGTCCACCTCGCCGGACGCGCTCGCCACCTTGACGATCGTCATCTCGTTCTTCGTCAGCGTGCCGGTCTTGTCCGAGCAGACGACCGACGCCGACCCGAGGGTTTCGACCGACGACAGCCGCTTGACGATCGCGCGACGGCGAGCCATCCGCTGCACCCCGAGCGCGAGCACGACGGAGAGGACGGCCGGGAGGCCCTCCGGCACCGCCGCCACCGCGAGCGACACGCCGATCAGCAGGACGTCCACGAGGTCGGCGGCCTCGTCGATGTCCGCGGTCACGAGGATCGCGGCCACGACGATCACCGCGAGACCGACTACCACGACGCCGAGGGTCTTGCCGATGCGGGCAACCTCGCGCTGGAGCGGCGTGCGTTGCTCCTGGGTCTGGTCGAGGAGCCGCGCGATGCTCCCCATCTCGCTCTCCATGCCGGTCGCCGTGACCACGGCCCGTCCGCGGCCGCGCGTCACCGCGGTCCCGGAGAACACCATGTTCAGCCGGTCGCCGAGCGGCGCGGGACCGTCGAGCACCGCCGTCGTCTTCGCGACCGCCTCGCTCTCCCCGGTGAGCGCGGCCTCCGCCACCGTGAGCGACGCGACCTCCACGAGCCTCGCGTCCGCGCTCACCGCGTCGCCCTCTTCGAGGAGCAGCAGGTCTCCGGGGACGACCTCCGAGGCCGGAACCCTCTGCGCCCGGCCGTCGCGCACGACTCCCGCGGTCGCGGCGGCCATGCGCTGGAGAGCGGCCACGGCCTGCTCGGCCCGCGCCTCCTGGGCGAATCCGAGTAGGGCGTTGAGCACGACGATCGCGGCGATCGCGACCGCCTCGTAGGGGACGCCGTCGGCGCCCTCGGCGATCCAGGCGGCGATCGAAACGGCGGCCGCCCCGAGCAGCAGGTAGACGAGCGGATCGGCGACCTGCGAGAGAAGCTTCCGCCAGGCCGGTACCTTCGCCGCAGGGTCGAGGAGGTTCGCGCCATGACGCCGCAGCCTCTCCGCCGCCTCACCGGAGCGCAGCCCGCCGTCCAGGTCGGCCCCGAGATCGGCCGCGACGTCCGCTGCGTCACGGCGCCAGGGCTCGGGTGTGCCGCTTTCGGTCAGAGCTCGAGCGCGGCTACGGCCTGCGGGAACTGGTCCTCGCGCACGTACACGACGTATCCGAACGTGCCGCGGCCGTCGGTCACCCCGGTGGATGCGTAGATGTCGATCCGGGCGTCGACGAGACGACCATGCACGCTCGCGAGGGCGCCCAGCTCGTCGTCTCCCTGGACGAGGAACGCGTGGTACGGGCCGTCGAGCACGAGCCCGATTGCCGTTGCCTCGGCGGTCAGCCGGTTCGGGTGGTCGGGGAACAGCGCGAACTGCGCGAGCGCCGGCCCGCTCGGCACGGCGGTGAAGGCGAGCAGGCTGATCCCGCGCTCCGCGAGCTGTGCGAGCACCCGGTATGCGGCCCCGAGCTCGTCGCGGACGTTCGCGTAGTAGTACTCGACCGGGCGAATCGTGAACGCCGTGCGGGCTCACCTCCCGGCGCCACCCTAGATGATCGATCGGCAATTGGCGCGAACCGGATGGCGGCCCAGACGCGGCGCCGGATCGCCCGTCCGGGCACGGCCCGTACCTTCAGGTACGAGCCGCACCCGGCCGGTGCGCCCGGCTTGGTCTGGGACACCCCCGGACGTCACGCCAATGACCGATCGATCATCTACGCCCTGTCGCGCGATGCGGCAAACCGGCGTGGTCCTCTTGCATCGGCCGGGCAGCCGGGCCATGCTTGCGCGCATGCCGTCGGCGCGCCCGATCGTGTTCCTGAGCGACTTCGGTCTCGGGAACGAGTGGGTTGGGTTGTGTCACGCGGTGATGAGCGGCATCGCCCCGCAGTGCCCGATCGTCGACCTCTCGCATCTCGTGCGCCCGCTCGAGGTGACCTCGGGCGCGATCCTGCTCGCCGACGCCATCCCCTACGTCCACGAGTCGTCTGTCGTCCTCGCCGTGGTCGACCCGAACGTCGGCAAGGACCGCGAGGTCGCGATCGAGACCGAGAGCGGGAGGCATCTCGTCGGGCCCGACAACGGCCTGCTGTCGCTCGCCTGGGACGCGGCGGGCGGGATCCGCTCGGCGGTCGAGCTCACGTCGGCCGACGTCGTCCGGCGCCCACACGCCGAGTCGTTCCGCGCGCCGGACACGCTCTGTCCTGCCGCCGCCTCACTGGCCTCCGGGATGCCGATCGAGCAGCTCGGGACGCCGCTCGACCCGTCGACGCTCGCGGTCGTCGTCATGGCCCAGCCCGAGATCGAGCCGGGCAAGATCACCTGCGAGGTGATCGACTTCAACCGGTTCGGCAACGTCCACCTGAACGTCCGGCCGGCCGACCTCGACGCGGCCGAGCTCGCCGGCGCGCCGGTGCTCTCGATCGAGGCCGTCTCCGGCTCGGCCGCCGCGAAACGAGGCAACACGTACGCAGACTTCGCGGCAGGCGAGTACGGCGTGCTCTTCGACCCGCGCGGCTGGCTCACCATCGTCCGGGGCAATCCCGCCAGCGCCCTCGACGGCCTCGGGCTCTCGCTCGCGGCGCCTGTCTGGATCACGCGCACGCTCGACGGCTGACGACCCGGCACGTGAACACGGCTCGCGTGGGCAGGATGGCGCCGTGGGCGACAACCTGACCGGCCTCCTCGCGCAGCTGGTCGCCATCGACTCCGTCAAGGAATGGGTCCGCGTGTCCGACACGGAGAAGGTCACGCGCGTGCTCGTCGACGACGCCCGGCGTGTGTGCGCATGAGGGCGCTCGTCAACGACGCGGTGCGTCAGGCGGTCGTGGCGCCGCCCTCGCCCGACGCTCTCGCCTACCATCGCGCGCTGGCCGGCTACCGGCCGACGCCGATCCGCGACCTCGCGCACGTCGCCGAGGAGCTCGGGCTCGCCTTCGTCGGGATGAAGGACGAGTCCAGTCGGCTCGGGCTGCCTGCGTTCAAGGTGCTCGGGGCGTCGTGGGCGACCGAGCGGATCCTCGAGTCGCGCCCGGAGGTGCGAACGCTCGTCGCGGCGAGTGCGGGCAATCACGGTCGCGCGGTCGCCCATGTCGCGGCCCTCCGAGGGCTCCGCTGTCGCATCTTCCTCCCGGCACGCGCGTCCGGCGTGCGCCGGGCCGCGATCGAAGCCGAGGGCGCGGAGGTGATCGTCGTCGAGGGCGACTACGAGGACGCCGTCGCCGCCGCGTCGGCCGCAGGAGCCGAGGAGGGTGTGGTCGAGATCGCCGACGTGGGCACGTCCGCCGGCGCCCGGTGGGTGATCGACGGCTACGCGACACTGTTCGCCGAGGTCTCCGCGCAGGGCAGGTTCGACGTGCTCGTCGTCCCGATCGGGGTCGGGTCGCTCGGCGCGGCGGCGGCGCGGTACGCCGCCTCCACCGGGGCGAAGCTTGTCGGCGTGGAGCCCGTCACGGCTGCCTGCCTGACAGCGTCGCTCGCCGCCGGCACGCCGACGAGCGTGGCGACTCCCGGAACGACGATGGCCGGGCTCGACTGTGCGGAGATCTCTGCGACCGCCTGGCCGACGCTTCGCGACGGCGTCCACGGCACCGTGACCGTGTCCGACGGCGAGGTCGAGGCCGCCGTCCGGTCACTGGCCGACCACGGCTTCGCGATCGGGGAGTCGGGGGCGGCGCCGCTCGCCGCCCTGCGCGCGCTCGCGGCGGAGGAGGAGTGCGCCGCGCTGCGTGGCGTCATCGGCCTCGGTCGAAGGGCGCGCGTGCTGCTCGTGGCAACGGAGGGGCCGACGGGCGTCAGCTGACCGTCGTCGGCCCGGCCGGCCACTCCGCGAACATCAGCTCGTAGTCGGCCACGTCCTCGACCCGGACCTCGACGGTGGACGTGATGCGGTCGCGGAACTCCGCGCGGGCCGCGAGGTGCGCGTCCGCGAGCTCGCGGCTTTCCCAGAACGTCACCACGATCGTCCGTCCCTCCTCCTCGTGCGAGAGCATCAGGAGGCCGGCGAACCCGTCGATCCCGCGGAGCCACGGGAGCATCTCCTCCCCGGCGATCCGCGCGACCTCGAGCGGCTGGTCCGGGTCGCCGGTCGTCGTGGTGACGGTCACGTGCACCCGTCCTGTATACCCCGTCGCGGCCGGCGGTGGTGGGCGCACCGCGACCGCGCACGCGTTCCACGTCAAGCCTCCAGGATCCGATCGAGGCCGCGCGTCAGGCCGATGCGGCCGGGAAGCGCGCGAATCGCGAGCAACGTGCCGGCGACGTATGGCTCCGGCGTTGGACCGGCGTCGTGGCGGAGCGTGAGGCGCTCGCCGCCGCTCGCGAACACGACCTCGGTCGAGACGACGAAGCCCGGTAACCGGAGCGAGTGCACCTGCGTGCCGTCGATGGTCGCGCCTCGTGCCTCCCGCGCGCCGAGGACGTCCTCGACGGGGACGGCGACGACGGGGTGTCGCACGGTCGCGAGGCGCTCGGCGAGCTCGCGCGCCGTGCCGCTCGGTGCGTCCTGCTTGCCGGCGCTCGCGTAGTCGATCACCTCCCAGCGGTCGAAGTGCCGGGCGGCCTCGGTCGCGAACCGCAGGACGAGGGCGGCCGAGACGGAGAAGTTGCCCGCCGCGATCACGCCGACGCCCTGTTCGCGCGCGAGGGCATCGATCGCGTCGTAGTCCTCGGCCCCGAGACCGCTCGAGCCGACGACGACGCCGACGCCTCGCTCGAGCGCGGCCCGGACGTTCGCGCCGACCGTGGAGGCGTGCGTGTAGTCGACGAGGACGTCGGTGTCGACGGCGTCCAGCGCGTCCGCGACCGAGGAGAAGTGCGCCGGGTCGGTCCGCGCGACGCCTCCGACGAGCTCGAGGTCGTCGGCCGCTCGAACCGCGTTCGCGACCGGGCTGCCGGTCCAGCCGGTGACGCCGGCGATGCAGACCCGGATCACGGTGGGTACGGGTTCCCCGGAGAGCGGTCGTCCGAGAGCGAATCCTGCGACCGCGCGACGAGCCGCTCGATCGCGTCGGCCAGGTGCTCCTCCGCGATGTTGTAGTCACCGCGCTCGACCCGGAGCCTGTGCGCCTCGAGCAGGACGCCGGCGTGCGTGTGGCCGTGTGGCGGCTCGAAGCGGTACGACGCGAGCTCGATCAGGAGGCCGAGCGGGTCGTCGAAGTAGATCGAGTCCATGAAGCCGCGGTCTTTCACGCCGGAATGGCGGACGCCGCGCTCGTCGAGCCGCTCGACGACCTGCCGGAAGGTCGCTTGCGAGAGCGAGAAGGCGAGATGGTGCACCGTGCCGGGGTCGCGGGAGAGCCGCTCGGGGTCGGCCGAGCGCTCCTCGTTCGTGAAGACGGTGATGAGCCGGCCGTCGCCCGGGTCGAAGTAGAGATGGCTCTCGGCCTCGTTGTCGAGGTTCGGCTGCTCGAAGACGAAAGGCATGCCGAGGAGGCCCTCCCAGAAGTCGATCGCCGTCTGGCGGCCCGCGCCGACGATCGTGATGTGGTGGACGCCCTGGCTCTGGATCTTCCGCATCGGACTCCCTCGGTCGCCGAGTCGCAGTGTGGCCGAATCCTGACAGCGAGCGAAGGGCGCTGGTGGCATACGGTGTCGCGATGCTCCTGCTCGTCGCCGCGACCCAACGTGAGCTCAGCGGACACGACGGTCTCGTCTGCGGCGTCGGCCCGGTCGAGGCGGCCGTCGCGACGGCGCGGACGCTCGCGCTGCACCAGTTCGACGCCGTGCTGCACGTCGGGCTCGCCGGCGCGCGCGAGCTCGCGGTCGGATCGGTCGTCGTCGGCACGGAGGCCGTCTACGTCGACCTCTCGGCGGAGTGGCCGGTCGTCGACCGCGTGACGCCGGACGCGGGTCTCGTCGAGCGCGTCCGTGCCGCGCTTCCCGATGCGGCCGGCGTGCCGATCCACACCTCGGCCGCGGTCGGAGCCTCGAGCGACGCTGTGTCGGTCGGCCCGCTCGTCGAGGCGATGGAGGGATTCGGCGTGCTGCGGGCTGCCGAACGTGCGGGCGTCGCGGCGGTCGAGGTGCGGGTGGTCTCCAACGAGATCGGCGAAGAGGATCGCTCCCGCTGGCAGCTCGATGTCGCGCTCGACGCGCTCGAGGACGCGCTGCCCAAGATCGTCCGGGCGCTCGTCGACGCCGTCGGGCGATGACTCGCGTCCTCGTCACCGGTATGTCCGGGGTGGGGAAGTCGACCGTGATCGGCGCGCTCGGCGAGCGAGGGCATCGCGCCGTCGACACCGACAGCGACACGTGGAGTCGCTGGGAGAGCCTTCCCGACGGCTCGCTCGACTGGGTGTGGCGCGAGGACGCGATCGCGTTGCTCCTGGCCGAGGACGATGCCCGGACGCTGTTCCTCGCCGGCTGCAAGTCCAACCAGGGGCGCTTCTACCCGCAGCTCGACGCTGTCGTCCTGCTCACCGCCCCGCTCGAGACGCTCCTCGAACGGATCGCCCACCGCGACACGAATCCCTACGGCAAGAGCGACGAAGAGCGCGCTCTCGTCGTCCACCACGTCGCCACGGTCGAGCCGCTCCTACGCCGGACGGCGACGCACATGGTCGACGCGACGGCTCCGGTGCCGACGATCGTCGAACAGCTCGAGGCGATCGCCGCGACGTCCGCCTCGCGGCGAACGCGTATAGCTCACGGATCGTGACCGCGGCCGCGGGCGTCACCCCGCGTCCCCGTCTACCTTTCGGCCGTGGCGCGACCGAGGTACCCGAAGAAGGGCGAGCCGCTGCCGCCGCCCCTGCCGCCCGCGTCGCGGACGGTGGGCCAGGTGGTCGCCGAGGCGATCGCGCTGTACCGATCGAACTTCGCGTGGGCGCTCGCGCTCGGGCTCCCGGTCGCGCTCGCCGACCAGGTGCTGTCGACAGGATCGATCGTGACGCGGATCGCTCTGCTCGTCGCCGCATCGCCGGCGTTCAGCCTCGCGTACGCGGGAGCCTGCGCCATCCGTCAGGGTGAGATCCCGCCGCTTCGGACCTGGGTGGTCGCGATCATGGTCGGCGTCATCACGTTTCTGCCGGCTGCCTTCTTCTTCGGCTGGTTCGTGATCGTGGCGATCCTCTGGCTCGGTCTCGCCGGCCACGCGGTGCCTGCCGTGATGGCCGAGCGGCTCGGCGTGACCGGCGCGCTCCGGCGGACGTTCCAGCTCGGCCGCGCCGATTACGTCCACGCGGCCGGCTCGTTCGCCGCGCTCGCGATCCTCTTCGGCCTGACGCGGAGCGCGCTCGGGCTGTTGCTGCGCAGCCAGGCGGACGCGACGGTACGGACGGCGATCTTCCTCGCGGACGTCGTGCTCTCGCCGCTCCTCTTTCTCGGCGCGGCGATCGTCTACGTCGATCTCGTGGCGCGTGTCGGCCTGACGCGCGATGACCGCCGCAAGCTGCGGCGGGCCGCGCTCGGACGACCGGAGTAGGCTCTTACTCCGATCCCGAGAGGAGGCGACCGGTGCCGCTGTATCTGATGCTCACGTCCCTGACGGAGAAGGGCAGGCAGACGCTCAACGCGAACCCCGCCCGGCTGCGCGAGGTGAACCGCGACGTCGAGGCGCTCGGCGCGAAGGTGCTCCACCAGTGGGCATCGCTCGGCGAGTACGACTTCGTCAACGTCGTCGAGGCGCCGGACGAGCTGACCATGGCGAGGCTCTCCCTCGAGCTCGGCGCGCGCGGGAGCGTGAAGTTCCAGACGATGCCGCTGCTGCAGGTGGACGACCTCCTGGGCGCGCTCGAGGGGTAGAGCTCTGGGCGTGACGCCCCGCTGCTACGGCAAAGCCTGAAAGCCCGTCTCGCGCGCGGCGACCGGCATCGGGCTCGCGGGCAGGTCGGGCGACGGCTCCGGGGCGTTGTAGCCGCCCGGAGCGACGTCGTTCGGCGTGTCGGGATGGAAGAGCGCGGCAAGGAGCTGGATGTGGCCACGCCCCACGGAGAGCTCCCACTGACCGCCGCCGTAGGCGCCGATCCCGTGCTCCCCGCAGTACTCGTACGCCGCGAAGAGGCGCTCGATCGAGCCGAAGCGCGACGGCTTCACGTTGACCGTGCGCGGCGGCCAGCGGAGCGCCTCGATGTCTCGAACGGCGTGGATCGGCGCGTCCCAGGTGACACGGTCGGCGTGCGGCTCGAGCAGGGGCACCGTCTCGTCGGTGAGGGCCGGGTCCTCGATCCAGGCATCGGGGAACGCCTCGAGCACGCGCCGGTACAGCGCCGCGTCGGGGGGATTGTCGACGACCGTGCCCGAGTACTGCCCCTTGAGGTCGATCGAGTCGACGCAGCCGAGCTCCCGCAGCTCGTCGAAGGTCGCGTCGGTCCAGTCCGGGCGGGCATCGAGCTTGAAGCGGAGCGTCGGGTGGACCGCAAGGAACGCGCGGAGCCGCGCTGTGGAAGGCGGGTCGCCGAGCCCGCCGGAGGCGACGAAGGTCACGGGCCGGGGCGTGCGCCCCACGACCTCGCCGAGCGAGCAGCCGGCCTGGCGGAGGGCGAGGTCGAGCGCGGCGCTCTCGAACGCCCAGCGGCGGTAGTCCTCGAAGTCGTGGCGGTCGGGGGCCTCGGGGAACAGCGCAACCGTCCCGAGGTGGCGCGAGAAGCCGTCGATCGTCCACTCCCCGGCGAGAGGCAGGACCGCGCCTCGTGCTAGCTGGGCGTCCTGCAGGTCGCCGTCGTAGGTGACGTCCTCGCCGAGCCCTTCCTCACCGGTGCCCGAAAACCGGATCACCGTCGTCTTGCGCAGGAAGTCCGCCCGCGCGCGGTACTCGTGGCCTTCCAAGTCGTACCGCTCGACGACGAGCGGCAGGTCGCGGACGCTGTCGTACAGCGTCATCGGAGGGCGGCGTACGCGACGGCGATCTCGCCCGCGAGACCCGCGTTCGCGACGATCAGGTCGCGGTTGACGCGGCGCGTCTCGCCTCGGGAGCGCTCGTGGAGGGCGGAGAGGACGTAGGGGGTCACGGCCTGTCCGACGATATCCCGGTCGGCTGCCTCCGCGACGATCTCCTCGATCAGGTCGGTGACGTCGAGGCTCTCGTCCGGCGGCCGGCCCACGAGGATCGCGTTGCCGCCGAGGCGCCAATGCGCGTCGGCGACCCGCGCCGCCTCGGCTGCGTCCTCGACCCTGGCGGAAACGGGCGGGCCGCCGTCGGCGGAATAGAAGAGCGGCAGCGTGTCGACGCGGTAGCCGAGGACGGGCACGCCGAGCGTCTCGAGCAGCTCCATGGTCGCGGGCACGTCGAGCAGCGACTTGACGCCTGAGGACGCGATCACCGCGGGGATGCGCGCGCATGCCCCGAGGTCGGCGGAGACGTCGGGCGGCGTCGGGAACCCGCGATGGACGCCTCCGAGGCCGCCCGTGCCCATGAAGCGGATCCCGACGGCGGCGGCTGCGGCGAGTGTCCCGCCCACGGTCGTCGCGCCGACCGCGCCCTGGGCGGCGCAGACGGCGAGGTCGCGGGGGCCGAGCTTGCGGGCGTCCGGCGTGAAGCGCTCGAGCTCTGTCGCGGTCAGGCCCACGACGATCGTCCCGTCGAAGACGCCGATCGTGGCGGGTACCGCGCCGGCCGCGCGGACGGCGGCCTCGCTCGCGAGCCCGACCTCGATGCCCGTCGGCGCCGGGAACCCGTGCGCAACGAGCGTGGTCTCGAGTGCGACGACGGCGCGCTCCTCGGTGAGCGCAGCCTGAACCTCGTCCGAGACGCGGATCAGATCCTCCACGTGCGGCAGCCTAAAGGGTTGCTTCGGCCTGGCCGAAGATGATGCGCTCGCGCGAAAGGTCGTAGGTGACCGTGAAGCGCCGCAGGAATGCGTCTCCGACGAGCCCGTCGTAGATGATCCGCTGGAACATCACCTCCGGCTCCGTCTGGGCGACGGACGGCGCCCCGGTCGCATGGATCGACCCGGCGAGCCGCGTGAAGAACCTCGTGTACGCGTGCCCCGTCTCGTCGTGATCCTCCATGCGCCGCACGCCGTCCCGGTGAAGATCGACTCCCACGGGCTCGGCGAGGCTCTCGTCGAGGATCAGCGAGTCGCTGCCCATGTCGATCTCGACTTCGACCGTCCCCTTCCCGGGAAGGTCGAGCTGCATGAAGGCGTCGAGGGCAGGCCCGTCGCGCTCGAGGCGGACCCCGACGCCCGCCCCGCCACGCGCGCGCTCGTCCACGGACGCCGGTGACTCGACGATCACGGTGCCGCCCTCGTAGTCCACGGTGAACGGCACGTCCTCGAAGAACGCAAGCGAGAGGAATCCGTCCACCGGGCCGAGCTCGGGAGGAAAGCCGTCGAGCGCGATGATTCCGGCGACGTGGTCTCTCCGCGCCATGCCGCCGATCGAGAGCGACGGGCAGGTGGTCAGCGGCACCGTGATCTCCTGGCCCGACATCCGCCGGCCGGTGAAGGTCGAGCCGTCGGTGCCGCACCCGATCTCGGTACTGAGCCGCTCGGAGAGCAGGGTCAGGCCGATGCCGGTATCGAGCACGAACCGCGCCTTCCGCTCGCCGACCGACACCGGCACGGTCACGAGGTGGTGGATGCGGTCGAAGGGGGTCACTGGCACGGGCCGACCGTAGCGGGCTGCCACGACAGAGGCTGGCGGCGCCGCGGTCGGACGGTCCCCAACCGCCCCGGGGGGCACCCCGGTGTCCCTGGTGTCACGCTATCGAGAAGGGCGTGCCGAAAGAGTGCCGCCTGTGTGCCGAGATTGCATCGTGTTGCGGCGGCCTGCCGTAGGCTTGCGGCCGTGGCGACGAAGAGCGCGCTGATCACGGGGATCACCGGCCAGGACGGGTCGTACCTCGCGGAGCTTCTCCTCGGGAAGGGCTATGAAGTCCACGGGATCATCCGCCGCTCGTCGAGCTTCAACACCGAGCGGCTGGACGGGATCTACGAGGACCCGCACGTCGAGAGCCGACGACTGTTTCTCCACTATGGCGACCTCACCGACGCGTCGGCGCTCGTCAACCTGCTGCGCGACGTGCGGCCGGACGAGGTCTACAACCTCGGCGCCCAGAGCCACGTCAAGGTCAGCTTCGAGACGCCGGAGTACACGGGCGACGTCTCGGGCCTCGGCGCAATGCGGCTGCTCGAGGCGGTGCGCGCGTCACGGATCGACACCCGCGTCTATCAGGCGTCGACCTCGGAGCTCTTCGGCTCGGCGCCGCCGCCGCAGAGCGAGCAGACGCCGTTCCATCCCCGGTCGCCGTACGGTGTCGCCAAGTTGTACGCATTTTGGGCAACAGTGAACTATCGCGAGGCGTACGACATGTTCGCCGTGAACGGCATCCTCTTCAATCACGAGTCTCCGCGCCGCGGCGAGACGTTCGTGACGCGGAAGATCACCCGCGCCGTCGCCCGGATCAAGGCCGGGATCCAGGAGCGGCTCTACCTCGGCAATCTGGAGAGCACGCGGGATTGGGGCTACGCACCGGAGTACGTGGAAGGCATGTGGCGCATGCTCCAGGTCTCGGAGCCCGACGACTTCGTGCTGGCGACCGGGGTCGGAGCGACGGTCGAGGAGTTCGCCGAGGCGTCGTTCCGGGTGGTCGGGCTCGACCACTCCGAGCACGTCGAGGTCGACCCGTCCTACTACCGCCCCGCCGAGGTGAACTACCTGCTCGGCGATCCGGCCCGGGCCGAGGCGGCGCTCGACTGGCGGGCGACCACCCACTGGGACGAGCTCGCGCGCATCATGGTCGAGGCGGACGTCCAGCTCGTGCAGGACCAGCTCGCGGGCCGGCAGGTCCGTGTCGATCGCTGACGCCGCGGACGCTCGGCGCCTGGGCTCGCTGTCCGCATCGGTCGAGCTGTGAGCCCCGAACCCGCGCCCGCGCCGGCCCGGGCCTGATGCGCGAGAAACGTCCCCCAGGGGCACCCCAGGTGCCCTGAATCCAGCCTATCGGCGGACCTGTGTCCACTTCGTGCCGGGTTCGTGCCGACTGCGTGCCGTCGTGCCTCCCACGCGCAGGCCTGCGGCGGCGCGCTGACTCAGGCCTCTGTCGTAGGGGCCGGCATCGAGCCCATGCGCTGCACGCATCGCGCCGCGGCGTCGAGCGCGAGATCAGGCCCGCCGACGATCCAGCCCGCGGCGAGCGCGTCACCGGCGCCGGTCGTGTCGACGACCTCGGGCACGTCGAGCGCCGCGCGCTCGTCGCCGTCGAAGGAGCACCCCCGGACGCCGCGCTTCAGGATCCAGGCCACTCCCGGCAGTCGCCCGCCGAAGATCTCGTCCTCTTCCTCGTTTGCGAACACGACGTCCGGCTCGAGGGACTCCACGAGCCCTCTGAACCGCTCGGGGCCTGCGTCCCGGATCGCGCTCCACGAGGACAGGTCGACGCTGATGCGTGCGCCGCTCACGCGCGCGAGGTCGATCGCCCGGACGGCGGCGCGGACGACGGGCTCCGCCAGCAGGGCGTAACCGGAGACGTGCAGGTGGTCGCAGACGAGCCACGCCGGTCGTATCTCGACCGGTTCGAGCAGCGTCGCGACACCGCGGTCGGGGAACATGGAGCGCTCGCCCGTCGGGTCGACGAGCGAGACGATGACCCCGTTGCCTTCGGTCTCGACCGGCCCGGCTAGCTCGACGCCGACGTGCTCGAGTGCCTCGGCCGCGAGGCGGCCCTCTGCGTCGTCGGCCCGCTTGCCGACCCATCTCGAGGACGCGCCGAGCGCCGCGACCCAGGCGGCCACGTTCGCGCCCTGCCCGCCCGCCGAGAACGACACCTGCGCGGGCGTGTCCGCGCCTCGGGCGACGGCCGACCGGGCGCGCACGACGACGTCGAGCACGAGATCACCGAGCGAGACGACCTGCATCGCTTACGATCGTCTCATGGCCGACGACGGCGAGTCGCGGCAGGTTCGCGGCCGGCGTGCGCGCACCCGGTCGTTCGTCCTCGGCGGGCTGGTCGGCGCATCGGCGGTCGCGGCGGCCCTGCGCCGTGCCCGGCGGCGGCGCGGCAGGCCCGTGCAGGCGGGTCTCGGCGCGTTCGAAAGCGCGCCGTGCTACCGCGAGTTGCTCGAATCGGAGCGCAGGGACGGCCCGTAACCCCGCCGCACCCGCTCGGCCCGAACGACGGTCTGCAGGTTGATGTCCGCGTCGCCGATCCCGAGCTGCTGCCCGACGAGCAGCGCCCGCGCCGCGTCGTACCGGAACGTCTTCGGCGTGAGCACCGGCTCCCGCGTGCGGATCACGAGGAACGGCCCGAACACCCGCGCCTCGAACGGCGCCTCGGGTGTCGGCAGCCGGTAGTCGATCTCGAGTCGCGGCCTGATGTTGTTCCGCTCGCTCGCGTCGAGCACCCAGACGCCGCGCCCCAGCCGTCCGGCGCGCTCGAGCGTCTGCAACGCGAGCCGCGGATCGGCGCGCGGGACGACGGTCGGCGGGAAGGAGCGGTTTCGCTCCCAGGCGCCGAGGTACAGCGGCTCGTAGCCGAAGAGCACGTCGTCGGGCCGGCTCGTGGTCGCGAGCCACGTCTCGGCATCGGTGCGCGCGGCCTGACGCGCGTCGGGCTCCCACTCGAAGAGCGGCGACGTCCGATGCCACGCCCACGAGACGTCGACCACGACGAGGGTGGCGACCACGACCACGGCGAGCAGCGGGGCCGAGCGGCCGATCCGGACGATCGACGTCGCGAGCGCGATCGCGAACAGCGGCGCCAGGAAAATGAGGTGGCGCGACTCGGGTGAGGCAGAGCCGCCCATCCGGGCGAGCACGAACGCGGCGACGGTGACACCGAAGAGGCAAAGGACGAGGGTCCGCGCCTCGCGACGCAGGAAGACGACGCCGGCCGCGGCCGCGAGCACGACCGCGAGCGTCACCGGCCACCAGCCCGCACTGGCATCTCCCGCCGAGCGCCAGAGATAGCGCGCGATCGCCTCCGGCCCGCCGAGCCTCTTGCCACCGCCGCCCACCCCGACGTCGAACCGGTCCGCCAGGACGAGGTCCGTGAGCCAGAACGGGATGCCCAGCACGAGGACGACACATCCCGCGAGCGCCGCGTCCCGCAGGCGGTCACGGCGTGCGACGAGCACGAACGCCGCCTGTCCCCCGAGCAACAGGATGCCGTACGGGTGCGTCGCGACGGTGAGCAGCGCCGCGCCCACCCACAGCGCCCAGCGTCCGCGGCCGCCGCGCTCGAGCGCGTTCAGCAGAGCGAGCGTGCAGGCGAGCGAGCAGAAGAGAAAGAGGCTGTACATCCGGCCGTAGACGCCGTGGAACAGGAAGAGCCAGCTGGACGCGAAGAGCACCGTCGCGACGAGCGCGACAGCCTGCCCGGCGAGGCGACGGCCGAGCAGGGCGACGAGCGGCAGGCTCCCGAGCGCGAACGCTGCCGAGGCGAGACGCAGTCCGCCGAGGCCGAACCCGAGGTGTGCGACCGCCCATGCGACGAGGAAGTGCAACGGTGCGCCGCCGCGGTCGCGGGTGACGTGCTCGACGACGCCCGGGAGCGAGTCGCGGCCGACGAAGAGCGCGAGCGTCTCGTCCTCGTGCGGCGGCCAGGCCATGAGCTGGTGGAGGAGAAAGGCCGCGGCGGCCCCCGTCACACCGGCGACCCCCACCCAGAGCCAGTGCTCGGCGACCCAGTCGCGCGCAGAGGGCCGAGCCGCGGCCCCGGGCGCGGTCTCGACACGTGCCTCGATCCCTTGCGTCATCGGGTTTCGGCCACCTTCGCTGGTAGATTGGCCGTCCGATGCCGATCTACGAATACCGTTGCCCGAACGGGCACACGTTCGAGGTCTTCCAGCGGATGAGTGATCCGCCGGCGAGCGTGTGCGAGACGTGCGGCGCGGGGCCTGTCGAGAAGGTGCTGTTTCCCGTCGCGGTCCACTTCAAGGGCTCGGGCTTCTACGCGACCGACTACGGTCGTGGCTCCCGGAAGTCGTCGGCGAAGGACGGCGACTCGGGATCGACGTCGGGCGAGAGCGCGCCCGCGAAGGACAAGCCGGCCGCGACGGCCGACTCGAAGAAGTCGGACTCCCCGAAGTCCGACACGTAGGGCCGAGATGGTTGATCGGCAATTGGCGCGAACCGGATGGCGTCCCAGACGCGGCGCCGGATCACCCCGTCCGGGCACGGCCCGTACGTTCCGGTACGCGCCGTCCCCGGCCGGTGCGCCCGGCTTGGTCTGGGACGGCCCCGGACGTCACGCCAATTACCGATCAACCATCTAGTCACCGACAAGGCATCCCGGCGCGTAGGGCTGGCCGCGCGGTGGAGGAAGCGGCGCGGACCGATCCGTGAACATCGCCACGGTCGAGACGTTGTCCTCCGTCCCGAGGATCACCGACTCGCCGCCGACGGTGGCGGGGTCGCCGCCGAGCCGGCAGTGGAGCGCGCGACCCGTGTCGGCACGGAAGTAGACCCAGCCGAGCTGCATCAGCTCCCACGCGGTCAGATCGGTTGCGAGCGGCCTCACGAGGTCGCCGCCGACGAAGGGGAGCCGCAGCGCGGTACCGACGCTCGTGACCTTGTCGAGGGTGGCCGCGACGACCTGCTGCTGGCGGCGCGCCCGGTCGAAGTCGGTCTCCGCGGGGTGCAGCAGGTTGTGCCGGACGCGCGAGTAGACGAGCGCGCGACGGCCGTCCATGTGCTGGCGGCCGCGCTCGAAGCGCCACCCCTGCCACTGCGCGCAGCGTGCGGCGGTCTTGTACGGGCAGTCGAAGCGGTTCGAGCGGATCGCGCGCGGCACGTTCACGTCGATGCCGCCAACGGCGTCGATCAGCTCCTCGAAACGGTCGAAATCGACGAAGACGACGTGGTTGACGTCCAGGCCGGTGAGGTCCTTGACCGTGCGCAGGGCGAGCGCCGGCCCGCCGAACTGGTTGGCCGCGTTGATCTTCGCGAGACCGTACTCGGGGATCTCGACCTGGAGATCGCGCGGGATGGAGAGGTATGCGAGGCGCCGCTTGCCCGGGTCGGTGCGGAGCAACATGATCGAGTCGGACCGGTTTGCGCCCTCCCGGCCCGCTCGGTCGCCGCCGTCCGTCCCGAGAACGAGGATCGTCGTCGGTGTCGACACGAGCAGCCCGTCACGCTTCTTCAGCTGTCGGTTGACACCGGCCGGCACGCGGTCGTTCGCGTCACCGACGCCGCTCGCGACCGAGAGGTAGCTCCCCACCGACCACGCAACCAGGAGGACGAGCAGCAGCACGAGACCGAGCGCGATCCAGCGACCTGGGCGGCGCCGCTTTCGCGGCGTTTGCGGCGCCGTCGTCGGCGCCGGCGCACCCGGTGTGGGCGAGGAAGCCGTGTGCCTCGTCAGCGGGACCCGCCCCTTGGCCCTGCCGCCCCGATAGACCCGGTACGGCTTGTCCTGAGCGGGCATACGGCCGGGTATGGTAGCCGCGTCGTGCCGCCTGACCTGGTGATCGGGGTGGACGTCGGTGGGACGAAGATGCTCGCCGGCGTGGTCGCCCGAGACGGCTCGATCGAGCGCGCGATCGAGCGTCCGACGTCGACCGCGGGCCAGGCTCCGCTGCTCGAAGAGCTCGACGGGCTCGTCGAGGATCTCCTCGCCGAAGGCGCCGCCGCGATCGGGGTCGGCGTCCCCATGAACCTCGATCGACGCACCGGGTTCGGCTTCGGCGCGGTCAATCTCCCCTTGCGCTCGCTCGACCTGGCGGCACATCTGCGCGATCGGTTCACGCTTCCGGTCGGTGTCGAGAACGACGGCAATGCGATCGCGCTCGCGGAGTGGCGGGTCGGCGCGGGCAGGGGCGCGAACGACCTCGTCGCGCTCGGGCTCGGCACGGGCGTCGGCGGCGGCGTGGTGATCGACGGACGGCTCTATCGCGGGTGGGCCGAGCTCGGTCACGTCGTCGTCGCGGCCGACGGGCCGCCCTGCCAGGGGAGCTGCCACGGCCACGGGCATCTGGAGGCCGTCGCGTCCGGCGTGGCCGCGGAGCGCGCGGCGGTCGAGCTGTGGGGAGACGGCGCCGACGCGCACCTGCTCCTGCGGGAAGCACAGGGCGGCCACGAGAAGGCCCGTTCGGCGCTCTCGCAGATCGGGCACTACCTCGGCGTCGCGATCGGCTCCTTCGCGAACGTCTTCGCTCCGGACGTCGTCGTCGTGGGTGGCGGCTTCGGCACGGCGGCGTGGGAGTTTCTTCACGGCCCTGCCGAGGAGGCCGCGCGTCGCGAGGCACTGCACCCGGCCGACGAGGAGCTGCGGATCGTCCAGGCCGCCCTCGGCGACGACGCGGGATTGGTCGGCGCCGGGTTGGTCGGCTTCGAGGCGCTCGACGGGCTCCGGTAGACGGTCTGATGCCCCTGCTCGTCTGTGCGACGCCGATCGGGAACCTCGCAGACGTGACGCACCGCGTGCTCGACGCGCTCCGGGACGCCGACCTCGTGCTCTGCGAGGACACGCGCCGCACGCAGGTGCTCCTCGACCGGTACGGGATCCGCGCGCGCGGGCTCGTCAGCGTGCACCGTCACAACGAAGCGCGCCAGGCCCACGAGCTGCTGCCGCGGCTGCAGGTGGGTGAGACGCTCGCCCTCGTCTCCGACGCAGGGCTGCCGGGCGTCAACGACCCGGGCGTCCGGCTCGTCGAGGCAGCGCTCGCGGCGAAGATCGAGGTCACGGTGCTCCCCGGTCCGAGCGCGGTCGAGACCGCGCTCGTCGCGAGCGCACTCGGGGTCGGCCAGTACCGGTTCCTCGGGTACCTCCCGCGGAGAGCAGCCGAGCTCGATGCGCTCTGGGAGGAGTCGCGCCGGTGGCCGTACGTGGCCGTCGCGTTCGAGTCACCCAAGCGCCTCGCCAGGTCGCTCGAGGCCCTCGCCCGGATCGACCCGGCCCGCCAAGTCGCCGTGTGCCGGGAGCTGACGAAGCGCTTCGAGGAGACCGTGCGCGGCACCGCGGCAGAGCTGGCGGAGCGGTTCAGCGCACCGGTCAGAGGCGAGGTGACGGTCGTCATCGGCGCTGGTGGGGGCTTGGACGATCGGCTCGGCGACGGCGTCGCCGCAGTGCGAGACCTCGTCGCAGCTGGCGCTGCCCGCCGTGCGGCAGCGGACACCGTCGCGGGTCTCCTCGACGTCTCTCGGAACGAGCTCTACCGCCGCTCGCTTTCACCACCCGATTGACGACGTCCGACGGCCGCGCTACCCTTCGATCTCCGCGTTGCCCGCGCCGAGAATGAAGGAGGTGCTTCGTGCATCGTCTTCTCGTACTCGCGCTGACGGGCCTTGCGGCGCTCGTCCTGAGCGGCTCGGCCCTTGCGTGGTCGTGGCCGGCAGACGGCGACGTGCTTCGCCCGTTCGCGCTCGGCGGCGACGCATACGCCGCCGGACAGCATCGCGGCGTCGACGTCGCCGGATCGGAGGGCTCGCCGGTGCGAGCACCGGCCGGCGGCACGGTGTCGTTCGCCGGCTCGCTGCCGACCTACGGACGGGGCGTCACGATCCTGACCGCCGACGGCCACGCGGTCACGCTCGTCCACCTCGGCTCGATCGGCGTCGCGAAGGGCGACGTGGTGACCGAGGGAGCGGCGATCGGAACGATGGGATGGAGCGGTGACGCCGAGCATGCGGTCCCGTCCGTTCATCTGGGCATCCGCGTGGCCGCCCAGGCTGAGGGCTACGTCGACCCGCTCGGCCTGCTGCCGCCTCGGGCGGTTCCGGCCCCGGCTCCACCGCCGGCACAATCGCCTGCTCCTGTTGCCGCCGCCTCGCCGGTCTCCACGCCTGCCGTGCCGCCGCCGGCACAGCCTGCGACGCCTGCGCCGTCGGCCCAGCCGGTCACTCCTCCTGCCGTCGTCCCGCCCGTGTCAGAGGCGCCCGCAGCGAGCGTGACGGCGCCGCAGGCGTCGGTGGCCGCGCCGGCGACGTCCGCTCCCGCGGCCTCTGAGCCGGCCGGCGCGGTCGCCACCGGCTCACCGGGGCTGACGGTGACGGGCGCCGGCGGCACGCAGGTCGGACGTGACGCGTCCTTCCGGGTCGACCCACGGCAGAACGCCACCCGCGCCGCGACCCGCACGACCGATCCTCGGGCGGAGCTCCGCCTGCACGCGGTCGACATGCCGCCGTCGATCGGCACGACGACCACGCCTGCCGATGCTGACGTGGCAGACGTGCCGGCTCGGAGCGCGGCGTCCTCTGCGGGGGTCGTGGACGTGGGAGTCGCGCGGCAGCGTCCCGTTCCCCTGGCGGCGGCGGCCGACGGGGATCATCCGACTGACCGAGTCGCGCAACGGGCGTCGGCCCGGCACCCGATCACCGCCCCTGCGGCCCTGGCCAGCCGCCCCCGGGAGGTGGGTTCACCACCGTCGTCGAAGCGGCCGGGCCTGGCCGCCGTGCGGGCCGCGTCGGTGAACGGCGGAGCCCGGCCGGGTGTTCTCGCAGCTGCGGCGTTGCTCCTCGTGCTCGCGGCAGCTGCCGCGGCGAGGGCCGCCCGTAGAATCGCCGGGAATGGAGCCGTACTACGTCACCACCCCGATCTACTACGTCAACTCCACGCCGCACATCGGGCACGCCTACACGACGGTGGCGGCGGACGTGTTCGCACGCCATCAACGGCAGCGCGGCCGTGAGACGTTCCTTCTCACCGGGGTCGACGAGCATGCGTCGAAGGTGGCGCGGGTGGCCGAAGAGCAGGGCCTCCGCCCCCAGGAGTACGCCGACCGGATCGTCGAGGCGTGGCGGGCGCTCCCCGCCCGCCTCGGGGTGGTGCCCGACTTCTTCATCCGCACCAGCGACGACGGGCACAAGCGGTTCGTCCAGGAGTTCCTGACGCGGATCAAGGAGAACGGCCGCGAGGACATCTACCAGGGGGTCTACGCAGGCCTCTACTGCGTCGGCTGCGAGGCGTTCAAGACCGAGGACGAGCTCGTCGACGGCAAGTGCCCCGAGCACGACATCGAGCCCGAGTGGATCGAGGAGCGGAACTGGTTCTTCCGGCTCTCGGCGTACCAGGAGCAGCTGCTCGCCCTCTACGACGAGCGCGCTAACTGGGTACTGCCCGCGTTCAGGGCGAACGAGGCTCGGTCGTTCGTCGCCGGAGGCCTGCAGGACTTCTCGATCAGCCGCGAGGGCCTGTCGTGGGGGATCCCCATCCCGTGGGACACCGACCAGGTCGCGTACGTCTGGGCGGACGCGCTCGTCAACTACCTGAGCGCGCTCACATACGCCCGACCCGGTGAAGACCTGACCGCACGCTTCTGGCCGGGTGTCAGGCACCTGCTGGCGAAGGACATCCTGCGCTTCCATTGCGTCTACTGGCCCGCGATGCTGCTCGCTGCGGGGTACGAGGTGCCTCGTCAGCTGTTCGTCCACGGGTACCTCCTCCTCGACGACCGCAAGATCTCGAAGTCGCTCGGAAACGTCGTCGACCCACTCGACCTCGTCGACGTCTACGGCGCCGACCCCGTCCGCTTCTGGTGCGCGCGGTCGGTGTCGTTCGGCCAGGACGGCGCGGCGTCGGTCGACGGCGTCCGGGAGCGGTACGAGCGGGAGCTCGGAAACGACCTCGGCAACCTGCTGTCGCGAACGACGGCGATGGTCGCGCGGTATCGCGACGGCGAGCTTCGCGCGGTGCCGTCGCCCCGCTCCGAGGTCGAAGCGATCCTCGCCCCCCTCGGAGAGGACGTCGCCGCACGCCTGGACGCATTCGACCTGACGGGAGCCCTCGAGCGGATCTGGGAGGTCGTGCGGGGGCTCAACCGGCACGTCGAGACGACCGCGCCGTGGCAGCTCGCGAAGGACGAGGCGCGGGCGGAGGAGCTCGACCGGGTTCTCTACGACCTCGTCGACGGGCTCCGGGCCGTCACCGTCGCCCTTGCCGCCTACCTCCCGGACACCTCGGCGCGGATCCTCGAGGCACTCGGACAGCCGCCGACGCTCGACTGGTCGGAGGTCGCGTACGGCCGGGCACGCGCAGTCGAAGGGATCGGGCCAGCGGAGCCGCTCTTCCCGCGCATCGACGAGCCGACGCTGGCCGCGTGACCGACTCGGCAGCGTCGCGTCCCACGCGCTTGTGCCCGTCACCTCCTGCGATCGCCCCGCCATGAGCGACGCCC
>DASUZN010000218.1:0-7205 GCA_036376855.1 Gaiella sp.
GCACCCCGCAGTCGACCGCTGGCACGCGCTCGAGACGCGTGGCGTTCGCGAAGTGACGGTCCGCGGCACGCATCGGTCGATCCTGCGCGAGCCCGACGCCGCCGGGCTCGCAGAGGCGATCGCCGCCCTCGTGGACGAAGCCTGAGGTGCAGCTCGAGCTCCCAACCGGAGTGGTGGACGTCTGGAAGGTCGACCTCGACGGGGACGCGGGCGGTGCGCCCGTCCTCTCGCGGGAGGAAAGCGCGCGCGCCGACCGGTTCCGCGATCCGCGGGACGGCGAGCGCTGGCGTCGTGCCAGGACGGCGCTGAGACGACTCCTGTCGGACTACCTCGACATGGATCCACGAGAGCTCGTCATCGAGGCGGCGAGCCAGGGAAAGCCGTTCCTCGGCGCGCCTGCGTCGGATTTCCGGTTCAGCGTCTCGCATGCGGGCGCGGTCGCGCTGCTCGCGTTCACGCGCAGAACGGAGGTCGGTGTCGACTTCGAGCTGCGGTCGCGCCGTATCGATGCGCTCGCCCTCGCCCGACAGGCCTTCGGCGAGGCGCATGCCCGGGCGCTCGGGGACCTGCCCGCGGATCGCCGAGAAGAGGCGTTCCTGCGCGCGTGGGTCCGGCACGAGGCAGCCGTCAAGTGCGTCGGCACCGGCCTTGGCGGCTCCACTCCCGACGCGGCCGACGTCTGGGTGACAGACCTCGACGTGGCGCCCGACGTGGTCGCTGCGCTCGCCACGACCACCGGGCCTTGCACCATCCGTCGCCGCCAGCAGTCGGTCGCCGCTCAGAGCCGATAGAGCACCCAGCGATCGTCACGGTAGGCGACGGGCAGGTCCGGCTCGAGATGCGGGAAGCGCTCGCGGTCGACGAGGAGCCACGTGGCCCCGCAGGCACGCGGGATCGAGAGGTCGGCCGTGCGCACGAAGCGTCGGAACTCACGCACGCGCTCTCGTGGGTGGTTCGCGACCGTGTCGGCGACGTGACCGGGGGAGTTGACGCAGACGCGGACCGGCGCGACGGCGCCGAGGCGGTAGCTCGCCTCGGGAGACGAGTAGACGATCGCGCCGACCGGGACGTCGTCCCGGACGACGGCGACGAGGGCCGAGGGAAGCGGGCTCGCGCGGCGCGACTCGGAGGGACTCCAGTGCGTGAGCCCGTGCGCGTACGTCGGCACGAGGAGAAGGACGGACGCGAGCGCGGCGGTCCGCTCGAGCGGCGGGCGGCGCCGAAACCCGAGCCCGAGCGCGACGGCGACCCCGGCGACGGCGACCCACGTCGCCCACGCCGGCCCGCCGTGCTCGAGCGTGTAGCCGAAGTCACCGGGATACGCGAGTTGAAGGACGATCCCGGCCGCGAGCGCGAGCGGCGCGACGGCAACGCCGAGGAGACGCGCCAGGACGCCGATCCCACCTGCGAGCGCGAAGACGAGCGGCAGGAACCCCGCGAGCCGCCGCGACTGCGAGAGCGAGACGACGTCGGAGAACGGCGTGAAGACCCAGGGGACGAGGCAGACGACGAACACCGCGAGCGACCCTCCGACGACGTACGCCGCCCAACGGCGGCGCGATGCGAGCCCCGCCAGCGGGAGCAGGAGCAGCGCCGCGACGGCGATCCCGCCTGTGCGGCCGAAGAGCTCGGGAACGACGGAGAAGCGATCCGCCGAGCCGTGCAACTGCCCCGCGTACTGGTCGAACCCCCGGCTGCGCTCGCTCGCGTCCGGATTCACGGACGCCGTGTCGGCGACGACCGGCAGCAGCCACGCGACGAAGACCGCGGTCGGAGCCACGAGCGCGGCGAGGGCGAGGCCGCCGGCCGCAGCGTCGCGCCGCTCCCAGAGCCAGCGCACGGCGACGAACCCCGCGAACGGAAGACAGAGAAACAGCGCGTACGTCGGATGCACGGCGACAAGGGCGAGCGAGGCCGCTGCCGTCGTCGCGAGCACCGCCGGTGTCGGGCGACGTATCGACTCGAGTGCGAGCGCGAGCGCCGCCGGGACGAGAAGCTGCCGTGACGCGGTCGCGGGCAGCGCAAGTGCCGTCAGCGCGCCCGCGTGCCCGGGCGCCATCGCGACGAGCGCGACGCCGGCGGCCGCCGACGTCGCAGCCGGTACGGCTCGCCGGAACAGCGCCCAGCCTGCCTCGTAGGCGACGAGCACCGCGAGCGGGGCCAACACCGTCGGGCCGTGGAGCACGACATCGACCGGATCCGCGCCCGACACCTTCGCGACGAGCGCGAGGAAGCCGTGCCAGAGCGGGAAGGCGTAACCGGGGTGCAGCCCGCCGTCCGGGAACTGGTTCGTGCTCCCGAGCGAGAGGTCGCCGAACGCGAGCAGCTTCTGGATCCGCGCCAGATGAAAGAAGCCGTCGCCGCCGACGTGCCCCGCGACGCGCCAGAGGAGGAGCCCGAGCAACGCTCCCGCGGCGACCATGGCCCCGCGGTGAGGGAGCGTGTGTTGATTCAACAGAAGGTCCCGCCGGCGGCCCCGCACGACGCCGGCCACGAGAGCGCCCGCGCCCGCGAGCAGCAGGAGGACGAGCGTCAGTGTGAGCGAGCCGTGGACGAGGAACGTCACGGCGAGGGCCGCGAAGACGAGCGCCAAGGCCCAGGCGAGCATGGCCGAGACGCCGCGGACGCCGAGCGTCCTCGCAAGGAGTGCGCCCGGCGCGAGCACGACCGCGAAGCCGAAGACGAGCTGGAGCAGGACCCAGAGGCCGTTCATCGCCCGTCCTCGTGCCTCATCCGGCGAGCAACGCCTCGACGTCGCCCGAGCCGAGCCAGGAGGCGGCCTCGCGGTAGAGGCGGCCGCGCTCGCCGCGGTACAGCCGGCTCCGCACGAGGAGCGACGCGCGCAGCAGCTTCCGCGTCCGCTCGGCCTCGCCCGGGCGCCCGTGGAGCGACAGGTAGCGCAGGTGCCCGCGGACGTTCTCGCGGAACATGCGCCCGCCGTGGGCTGCCCCGCCGACGTGGACGCAGCGTGCCGTCGGCGTGAACACCACGTTCCACCCGGCGTCCGTGGCGCGCCGCATCCAGTCGACCTCCTCGCTGAAGAGGAAGTAGCGCTCGTCGAACGGGCCGACCTCGTCGTAGGCGCTGCGACGCAGGAGGAAGCAGGCGCCCATCACCCACTCCACCTCGCGTTCGCTCTCATGGTCGAAGCCGGCGCCGTAGAAGGCGTTGAAGGCCCGCGAGCCCGGAGCGAGCTTGCGGAGGTACAGGTACTCCGTCGCGAGGCGCCAGGTCGTCGGGAAGCCTCGCACGGAGCGTTGGAGCGAACCGTCCGGGTCGAGCAGCTTCGGCCCGATCGCCGCGGCGCGCGGGTGCCGATCGGCGGCGTCGACGAGACGCGCGAGCGCGTCCTCGACGAGCCACGCGTCAGCGTTCAGAACGAGCACGTGCTCGGCGTCCGTCTGGGCGATGCCGCGGTTCCAGCCGGCGGCGAGGCCGTCGTTGGACGACTCGATCACGCGGACCCGCGGAAACCGCTCGCGCACGGCGTCGGGAGTCCCGTCCGACGAGCCGTTGTCGACCACGACGGTCTCCGAGCCGGCGACGCTCGCGAGGCACCGCTCGATCCAGGGCAGTGCGTCGTAGGTGACGACGACGCAGGCGACGTCAGCCATGCTCGAGCCGCGGGCGCGACCCGCCGCGGAAGCCCTCCCAGAGCAGGATGGCCGCCCCCGGCACCGCCAGGAGGGTGGTGACGAGGAAGAAGAGGAAGCCGGACGCGAACGCCTGGTCGGCCGGGACCCCGACGCTGCCGAGGAAGCTCACGAAGAACGCCTCCCGCACGGCGATCCCGTTGAGCGTGAACGGGACGAGCAGGACGAGGAAGAACAGCGGTCCCATCACGTAGTAGATCCGCGGGCCGAGGTCGATCCCCACCGCCTTCCCCGCGGCCCAGATCGAGAGGACGCGCACGGCCTGGATCGCGGTGGTGAAGACGAACACCCCGAGGAGCAGTCGCACGTGCCCGCGGAAGTGGTGGACGCCGTCGTAGAACGCGCGCATCGGACGGTCGACCCGGAAGCGCGCAAGGAGCGGCTGCGTCCTGGCAAGTAGCGGCCGTGCCGACCGCGCGAAGAACAGGAAGATCAGGATCAGCGTCCCGAGCACGAACGCGCCCTCGAGCCACAGGTAGGCGCTGACGTCGTACGTGCCGATCGCGAGGACGAACCCGATCGCCCCGAGCAGCACGGTGCCGGCGCCCCCGAGCCCGCGCTCGAGCAGGATGATCGACGTGACGTCACCCGTCCGGCCGGGATGGCGCTTCGCCGTCTCGAAGACGCGCATCGCGTCGCCGCCGATCGACGTCGGCAGCACCTGGCTCGCGCTGTACGAGACGAAGTACGCCCGCGTCAGCCACCAGAAGCTGTCGTCCATCCGCTGCGCGCGCATCAGCCACTGCCAGCGGAGTGCCATCGGCAGCGCGGTGCCGATCATGATCGCGACCGCGAGCGCGAACCACCACGGGTCGGCGTCGAGCAGCGTGTCGACGATCTCGTGGATGTCGACCTTCCAGACGAGGTACGCGAGCGCGAGCCCCGTGACGAAGAGCGTCAGCCCGATCCGAACCGACCGCCGCCTCATGCCGTGAAGCGCTCGTGGACGCGGCGGAGCGCCTCGACCACGTCGGCGATGTCGTCCTCCGAATGTGCCGGGGAGAGCGGCAGCGAGAGCACCTCCTCGCCGGCTCGCTCGGCGACCGGAAGCCGCCGCTGCTCCGGGTACCGCTCGCGGAACCACGTCAGCGTGTGGACGGGGAGGAAGTGGATGCTCGTCGCGATCCGCTCCTCGGCAAGGGCGCGCTGGTAGTCGTCGCGGGTCGCGCCCGCCGCCTCGGCGTCGACGCGGACGGCGTAGAGGTGCAGAGCATGGGTGTCGCGCGGATCGCGTGCGAGCGGTGTGATGCCGTCGAGGCCCGCGAGACCCTCGTCGTACTGCGCCACCTGGCGCGCCCGGATCTCGGCGTGGTGCTCGACCCGGTCGAGCTGAACCAGGGCGATCGCAGCCAGGACGTCCGAGAGGTTCGCCTTGAAGCCGGGTGTGACCTGGTCGTAGCGGGCGCCGTCGCCGCGGCGCGTCAGCCGCATGCTCCGGATGGCATCGGCAACGTCGTCGCGGTTCGTCGCGACGAGACCACCCTCCCCTGCTGCGACGTTCTTCGTCGCGTACAACGAGAAGCACGTCGCGTCGGAGAGCCCGCCCAGCTTGCGTCCGCGGTAACTGCTCTCGAACGCATGCGCGGCGTCCTCGACGACGGGGATCCCGAGGGCGTGGATCACGTCGAGGTCGCAGGGCTGCCCGGCGAGGTGGACGGGGAGGATCGCCCTCGTCCGCTCGGTGACGAGCGACGGCAGAAGCGACGGGTCGAGATTCAGGTCGTCCTCCCGCACGTCGCAGAAGACCGGAGTCGCGCCCGTGTGCTCGATCACGTTCGCCGTCGCGGGCCAGGTGATGGGTGACGTGATCACCTCGTCACCGGGCCCGACGCCGAGGGCGAGCAGCGCGAGGTGCATCGCTGCGGTGCCGGAGCTGACCGCGAGCACGTGCTCGGCCTCGAGGTAGGCGGCGCAGCGCTCCTCGAGCAGGGCGGCGCGTGTTCCCGTTGTCAACCAGCCGGAGCGCAGGGTCTCGGCGACGGCGGCGACCTCCTCCTCGCCGATCGCGGGGGGCTGGAAGCCGAGCGGGGTGCTACGACGCGTCCGCATCGACCCGGAAGCGTACGGCGTCCGCCGCACGGCGCCCTCGCTCCAGCGCCTCGTCGCGGTCTGCCCCCGTGACGAGCACGGCACCGGCTCGGTCCGCGCCGCGCCGCAGCGGCCTCAAGACATCGCCCGGCCGGCGGTAGACGCGCACCCACTCGACCCCCGGCAACGCCTCTGCCTCCGTGACGCCTTCGACCTCGAGCAGCCGGCCCGGCGGCGGGACGAGGAAGACGACCGCCGCGCCTCCCACCCGCGGACTGGCACCGAAGGTGCCTGTCCGAAGCGACGGGCCGGGTTGTGCAGCGGCGTCGAGGGACGGCAGCGCGAACTCCACGGCGAGCGCGTTCAGGTCGACGCCGGTCGACGCGGCACAGAGCTCGGCGTCGTGGCCGCCGCCGAGCCGGGCGGCCACCTCCATCACCACGGGCCCGCTGGGGCCGAGCCGGAGCTGCGAGTAGGACGGCCCGTGGAGGATCCCCACCGCCTCGACTGCCGCGCGCGCGGCGTCGACCATCGCTTCGGCGTCGTGGGCGGCGGGCCACGCGTGCGCGAGCGCGACGCCGAAGGCCGGCGGCTCGGCCGTCAGGCGGTCCGTCACCGAGAGCGGGACGAACCGCCCGTCGACCGAGACGGCGTTCACCGTCAGCTCCGGGCCCTCGACGTGCTCCTCGACGAGCACCGCACCGCCGCGGGACTCCGCAAACGCGGTCTCGAGCGCAGCCTCGAGCTCGCCGGGCGAGCGGACGAGGGCCAGCCCGCGCTGCCCCTGCCGGTCGGGCGCCTTCACGACCAGCGGGAACCGGAGCTCGCCCTGCCGCGGGTCGAGCTCACGCGCATGCGGGACACCGGCCGCGGCGAATGCCTCCCGCTGACGCGGCTTCGACGTGACGATCGATCCCGTTCGGGCGGTGATCGGGTGCGCGAGCCCGATCCGCTCGGCGACCCGTGCTGCGATCCCGACCGGCCAGTCGGCGCCCGGCGAGACGATCCCGTCCACGTCGCGCGCCCGCGCGAGGCGATCGATCGCCTCCTCGTCCTCCGACGAGATGATCGCGCGCTCGTCCGCCAGCAGGAATCCCACGGCCCGCGGGTCGCGGTCGACCGCGATCACGTGTACGTCATCCCTCGCGCGGGCCGCCTCGAGCAGCCCGAGCTGGGCAGGGCCGGCGCCTAGGACGAGGAGACGCCGACGCGCCCGAGAACGCCCCGCCACCAGGCCTCGTTGTCGCGGTACCAGGCGACGGTGCACCGGAGCCCCTGCTCGAACCCGATCGAGGCGCGCCAGCCGGTGAGCCGCTCGAGCTTGTCCGTCGCGCCGATGTGGCGGTCGACCTGGCCCGGGCGCTCGTCCACGTGGATCGTCGAGCCCCGCGGGTCGCCCACGACGTCGAGCACGAGGCGCGCGATGTCGTTCACCGAGATGTCGACGCCCGTCGCGACGTTCACGACCTCTCCCGCGACCCGGTCGAGAGGCGCGTCGATCAGCGCCTCGATCGCCGACGACGT
>DASUZN010000219.1:0-5580 GCA_036376855.1 Gaiella sp.
CTGCCGAGGCCGGCGCCGACGTCCACGTGATCGCGCTCTCCTATGGCGAGCGCGGCGAGTCGGGTGAGCTGTGGAAGGAGGAGGGCCAGACCGAGGAGCGCGTCAAGGAGATCCGCGACGGTGAGGCCCGGGCGGCCGCCGAGGCGCTGGGCGCGGGCTTTCGCAGCCTCGACCTCGGGGACTACCCACTGGTGCTCGATGCCGCGGCCGTCGAGCGGCTCACCGACCTGCTGCGCGAGCTCCGGCCGCGCCTCGTCCTGACGCACGCGGCGCTCGATCCCTTCAACCCCGATCACGGCGTCGCCCACGACGCGACCGTCCGCGCGCGTCAGCTGGCGAGCGGCGCCGGCGTCGCGAGCGGATTCGTCACGATCACGCCGCCCGAGCTCCTCTCCTTCGAGCCGCACCAGCCCGAGCTGTGCGGGTTCGTTCCCACGACGTTCCTCGACGTCACGCCCGTCTGGGAAAAGAAGGTCGCGGCGATGGAGGCGATGGGAGCTCAGTCGTACCTGCGGCAGTACTACTCCGAGCGGGCGGAGCACCGGGCAAATCACGCGCGTCGCATCTCGGGCAAGGGCGGCATCCGCTACGCGGAGGCGTTCCAGCGCGAGCTCCCGGTGGTGGTGGACGCGCTGTGACCGACTACGCGGCAGTCGCTGCGCTCGGCGTTGCCACCATCCACGAGGCCGCGGGACGCGTGGGGATCGTCGATCTCCCGCTGACCCGCGTCGTGCCGGGGTCGCGGGTCGCGGGGCCGGCGCGGACTGCTCTCTGCGTGCCGGGCGACAACACGATGGTGCATGCGCTCGTCGCGCACGCGAGGCCTGGCGACGTCCTCGTCCTGACGAGCGCCGAGCCCGCGCCCGTCGCGTTCGTCGGCGATCTGCTCGCGACGCAGGCCCAGGCGCAGGGGGTCGCGGGGATCCTCGTCGACGGCGCCGTCCGCGACCTCGACGAGCTCGCGGAGCTCGGGCTGCCGATCTGGGCGCGGTTCGTGCGCGCGCAGGGCGCGACCAAGGGCGGCGTCGGGAAGCTGGACGTGCCCGTCGTCGTCGGCGGAGCCGAGATCCGTCCCGGCGACCTCGTGGTGATGGACGGAGACGGGGCCGTGGTGCTCGCGGCCGACCGCGTCGACGAGGTGCTCCCGGTCGCGCGCGAGCGCGCCGTGCGCGAGGGCGAGGTCCGGCAGCGCTACCGCGACGGCGAGCTCTCGTACGACCTGCAGGGCCTCCGCCCGCTCGTCGAGGGCTAGATGGTGATGGAGGTCGCCGTCCTCGGCCTCGGGGAGGCCGGCGGCCGGATCGCCGCGGATCTCGCGGCGGCGGGCTGCGCGGTCCGCGGCTGGGACCCGGTCGCACGGCCTGCAGGGATCGCTGTTGCGGCCGACGGCCCGTCGGCGGTGCGCGGCGCCGGGGTCGTGCTGAGCGTCAACGCAGCGGCCGTCGCCCTCGCCGTCGCCGAGGAGATCGCAAACGTGCTCGAGGAGGGCGCCCTCTACGCCGATCTCAACACCTCGTCGCCGGCGCTCAAGCGGAAGCTGGCGGAGCGCGTGCCGGTGGTGTTCGCGGACGTCGCGCTCGTGGGGACGGTGCCGAGCCACGGCCTGCGGACGCCCGCGCTCGCCTCGGGGGCGGGAGCCGAGCGGTTCGCAGAGCTCTTCCGGCCGCTCGGCATGCCCGTCGACGTCGTCGGCTCCCGTCCGGGGGACGCCGCCGGATTGAAACTCCTGCGGAGCGTCTTCATGAAGGGCCTCGCGGCGGCCGCGATCGAGAGCCTCGAGGCGGCGCGGGCGGCAGGTGCGGAGGAGCGCATCCTGACGGACATCGCCTCGGTGATCGGCGAGCCGCTTCTCGAGCGGTTGCTCTCGGGATCGGAGGCACACGCCGCGCGGCGGGTCGACGAGATGCGGGCGGCGACTGCGTATCTCGGGGAGCTCGGGGTTCGACCGCGCATCGCGACGGCCGCTGCCGAGCTGCTCGAAGCCCTCCGGGACGAGAGCGCCCGCGGCTGACGTATCAGTAGAAGCCCGCAACGCGATTCCGGGGACTCGCGCATCCCTCGAGCACGCACCGGCTCGATAGTTCGCACATGTCGGCGAGACGCCCGCCGCACGTGATCGAGATCGGTGACTGGGAGGCACGGCGGGGACGCCCGCGGGCTCTCGTCGAGAACCCCGACGGCGCAGAGCTCTGGGCGTATGCGGAGACGCTGCGCGAGGCGGGCTACGACGTCGCCACGTGCGCGGGAGAGCACCCGGACGGCAGTGACCGGTGCCCGCTGCTCGAGACCGGGAACTGCGCCCTCGTCGAGGGCGCGGACGTCGTTGTCTCCACCTGCTCGATCCAGCGTGGCGACAGGCTGCTTGCCGTCCTCGGCTCGCAGGGCTCGACACCCGTGGTGTTCGAGGCGCCGGCACCGGATTTCGAGCGCTTCGCCCATCTGGCGGGGAACGCCACGCTCGTGGCGACCCCGGTGACCGCGCAGGCGCTCGTACAGGCCGTCGCCCAGGCCCGTGCCGACGCGGGAGAGGCCGAGCCCGAACACTCTTGACCACTACCGCGTCGCCGGCGCGTGCTACGACAGGCTCGTGCGCAGCGACACGGTCGACGCCGTCCTCGCGAAGCTCGGGATCGAGCGGCCCGCGCCCGACCTCGGCGGTCTGCGGTCCGTCTACGCCGCCTGGTGTCGCGGGGTCTCGTTCGACAACGTGCTCAAGCTGATCCACCTGGGCGACGGGCGGACGGCGCCGCTGCCCGGCTCGACCGCGGAGAGCTTCTTCGGAGTATGGCTCGAGCACGGCACCGGTGGGACATGCTGGTCGGGGAACGGCGCGCTGCATGACCTGCTCGCCGTGCTCGGATTCGACGTCGAGCGCGTCATCGCGACCATGCTGTCCTCGCCGCATGTGACGGAGGCGAACCACGGCTCCGTCGTCGCGACACTCGACGGGGAGCGCTGGCTCGTCGACGCGTCGATCCTCTCCGGCTCGCCGATCCGCGTCCCGGAGCCCGGCGAGCCCGTGGACGAAGGCCCGCTCCCGCGCTTCGAATGGCTCGACCATCGCCCGGCCGTTCTCTGGCGCACGGCCACCGCGCCGGAGGGCTTCCACTGCCGGATCGAGCGGATCGGCGCGGACGCGACCGAGTGGGACGAGCGGCACCAGCGGACGGCCGGCTGGAGCCCCTTCAACTACCAGCTCAGCGCGCGGCTCCTCGAGGGCGAGGCGAGCGTCGGTGTGGTGCACGGCCGGCAGTACCGCGTCGACCCGGATGGGTCGGTCAGCCTGCAGGAGCTCGATCCGCCGGGCAGGGTCGACTTCCTCGTCGACGTCCTCGGGATCTCCGAGCGGCTCGCGGTGCTCGTGCCCGACGATCGCCCGCTGCCGCCGCGGCCCGACTGACCCCGTTGCTCAGGCGGGGACGAGCCGGTGGCCCATGCCGAGCGAGATGTCGTCGGCGGTCTTCTTGACCGCCGGGGCGAACCGGGCGACCAGCTCGTCCATCGAGCCCATCGTGCGGTGGATCGCGAGGTTGAGCGCTCCCAGGACCTCGCCCGAGTGCGCGTGGATCGGTGCGGCGACCGATCGCAGCCCGTACGCGAGCTCCTCGTCGTTCACGGCGATGCCCGAGGCGCGGATCCACTCGAGCTCGTCGCGAAAGGCTTGCGGATCCGTGATCGTGTTCGGCCCGCGGGAGACGAAGTCGATCCGCGCGATCAGCTCCTCGCGCCGATCCTCGGAGAGGAAGGCGAGGATCGCCTTGCCCATGGCGGTGCAGTACGCGGGGAGCCGCGAGCCGACATGGAGGTTGAGGTCGATGTCTCGCTGCCCCGGCTGCGCGGTGCGGCAACGCTCGATGTAGACGACGTCGATGCCGTCGAGGATGGCGAGGTTGACCGTGTGGCCTGTCTCGTCCGAGAGCCGGCGGAGATGGGGTGCGGAGATCTCGCGCACGTCCATCGAGTTGATCGCCGAGAACCCGAGGTCGAGCACCTTGGGGCCGAGGCGGTAGCGCTTCGAGTCGGGGTCCTGCTGCAGGTAGCCGAGCTGGGCGAGCGTCGCGATGTACCGGTGGGCGGTGCTCCGACTGAGCGACAGCTCCCGCGAGAGCTCGCTGACGCCGATCAGCGGCCGCTCGGAGTCGAAGGCGGACAGGATCGCGAGCCCGCGCTCGAGCGACTGCGACGTGCCAGTGCCGGGGTCCCGCATGCCGTCGGATCGTAGCGGGTTGTCTCATCAACCGGAACACCGTCTTGACAAACGGGCAGTCGATTGAGAGGCTCCTCCGGCTCGCGCCGGGGCGTCGCCGTCCCGCGTCCGCATGCGGGGCGCGCCGGAGTCTCGACGGGGTTCTAGCTACGGGAGGAGCAGCGCGTTGACGGGTGTGCAGGTCGAGCTGGTCGCGCTCTACTGGACGGTCTCGGGCCCCGTCGAGGTGCACGTCGGTCGTGAGTGGAGCCTCTTCGACTGGGCCGACCGCTGCGCCGAAGCGCGCAAGGTCGGCTTCAGCGGCCTCGGCATCTGGCACGCCGACCTCGAGCACGTCCTCGAGACCCGGAGCCTGCCGGAGATGAAGCGGGTCTTCGACTCGAACGGGCTTCGCCACCTGGAGCTCGAGTGCCTGCTCGACTGGTTCCTCGACCCGGACGACGAGCGCCGCCGTGCCTCGGACGAGACGCGCGCGCTGTTGTTCGAGGCGGCGGGCGTCCTCGGCGCGCACCACGTCAAGGTCGCGAACATCTTCGGCAGGGAGGCATCCCTGGCGCAGCTCACCGAGCGCTTCGGGGAGCTCTGCGCCGACGCGGCCCGGCACACCGACGCGAAGATCGTCTACGAGCCGATGCCCCCGGACGTCAACGTCCACTCGATCGACGCGGCGCTCGAGGTCGTCGTGGGCGCGGGTGCTGCGAACGGTGGCGTGGCGATCGACACCTGGCACATGTCGAAGCTCGGCATCAGGCCCGACGAGCTTCGCCGCATCCCGGTCGAGTACCTGTCGTGGGTCGAGCTCTCGGACGGCCAGGTCGAGGACATGGACGACCCCGTGGACGAGGTGATCAACCACCGGGCGCTGCCGGGCGAGGGCGAGTTCGACATTCGCAGCTACGTCGACGCCTGCCTCGAGCATGGCTACGCCGGCCCGTGGGGTGTCGAGGTGCTCTCCGAGGAGTTGCGCAACAATCCGATCGACGTCATCTTCCGACGCGCCTACGACGCGACGATGGCCCAGTTCGAGCACGAGAGGAGCTCCGCATGACCGCACCGCAAGGCGCCGAGGCGCTCGATCGCGAGCATCTCGTCTGGATCCTCCGGCAGATGCTTCGGATCCGTGAGTTCGAGGAGCGGGTCAAGCGGACCTTCGAGGATCATCCCGGGGTGATCCGCGGGCACACGCACCTCGCCGACGGTGCCGAGGCGTCGATCGTCGGCTCGATCGCGACACTCGGAGCGGATGACCAGTTCTTCACGACCTACCGCTGCCACGGCTACCCCATTGCGCGCGGAACCGACACGAAGGCGATGATGGCCGAGATCTACGGGCGCAACGACGGGATCTGCAAGGGGCTCGGCGGCTCGATGCA
>DASUZN010000220.1:0-12379 GCA_036376855.1 Gaiella sp.
CGGCGAGCGTGCGGGCATCGGCCTCGCCGAAGCCGAGGCCCGTCAGCGTCTGCAGTACCTCGCGTTCGTCCATGTTCACGAAATCCTTACGGGTCGGAACAGCTTTCGGCGCCGCAGCACCGTCTAAGTCTCTGGTTTCAGCGGGGGCTCTCGTCAAAACGGAGGCCCCGGGGTCCGCTGGAACATTCGGAGGGCGCCTCTATGGCGCCCTTCGACTTTCACGGCTATAACGGCCGCGTGAGAACCGCCGCAGCGCTCGCCGTCGCGCTGGGCGCCGCCGCGGTCATCATGGTCTTCTTCGTCGCGCCTGAGGACGTCGACCAGGGGATCTCCCAGAAGATCTTCTACGTCCACGTGCCGATCGCGCTCACCGCGTACGCCGGCTTCGGCGTCGGCGCGTGGAAGGGGCTGCGGCTGTTGATGACGCGGAACGAGCGGTACGACCTCGAGAGCTACACGGCCGTCCACCAGGGGACGATCTTCGGCGTCCTCACGCTCGTCACTGGCGCGATCTGGGCGAAGGCCTCGTGGGGCGTGTGGTGGACGTGGAGCTCGAACCAGCTCGTCCTGTTTCTCGTCCTGTTCCTCTTCTACTGCGCGTACTTCATGCTCCGTTTCTCGATCGAGCCCGGCCCGCGGCGCGAGCGGATCTCTGCTGTGTACGCGCTCTTCGGCGTCGCTCTGATTCCGGTCAGCTTCTTCGCGATCCGGCTCGCGAGCGACTTCATCCATCCGACCGTGTTCACACGGGACGGGCCCCAGATGACGGGCTCGATGTTCGCCGCCTTCTGCACCTCTTGGGTCGCGATCACGCTGCTCGCGTACGTCATGTACCGCACCGAGCTCGCCGGCAAGCGGACCGACCTCAACCTGCGCGAGCTCCGAGAGGCGCTGGCGCGGTGAGCGCGGGCGAGAAGTACGTCGCCGCCGCCTACGGGGTCTTCCTCGTCTTCGTCCTCGTGTGGGCTGCGATCATCGCCACGAAGCTCTCGCGACTGGAACGCGAGACGGGAGAGCTCGTCCGGCTCGCGCACGCACGCACGTCGGGTGAGCAGGGCGATGGCTGAGCTGCTCGTCTTGCCCGCGCTGCTCGGCTACGGCGAGGCGGCGGTCGCCTACGCCGGAGGTCTACGCGGTGCGGGCGGCTACGGACGGCTGGGGATCTGGGGCGTCCGGATCGGCTGGCTCGCCCAGACGGCGCTGCTCGCCGCGCAGGCGGCAACAGCGGACGGCTTCCCGTGGGGAACCTGGGCCGGCGCGCTGAACCTCCTCTGCTGGCTCGTCGTCACCGGGTATCTCACCTGGGGCAGCAGTCCCCGCTACAGGCTCCTCGGGCTCGCAGTGATGCCCATCGCGGCGGCGCTCCTCCTGCTGGCGTGGGTGGGCGGCGGAACTGGGGTCGACGGCACCGAAGGAGCGGGCTGGGCGCTGGACGCCCACGTCGGCCTGATGCTTGCCGCATTCGCGAGCTTCACCGTCGCGGCTGCGGTCGCGCTCCTGTACCTCTTCGAGGAGCGACGCCTCAAGCGACGCGACGCGCAGGTGCTGCGCCTCCGCCTTCCGTCGCTGGAGGCGCTCGACCGGCTCGCGGCGCGGGTCGCGCTGATCGGGCTCATCCTCCTGAGTGCGGGCATCGTCGTCGGCCTCACGCGGCTCGAAGCCGGAGAGATCGACCTCGCGATGACCGTCACCGTCCTGCTCTGGGCGCTCTACGCTGCTGCGCTCGTGCTGCGACGAGAGATCGGACTTCAGGGTCGGCGTCTTGCGTGGTCACTCGTCGCCGGGTTCACGCTCGTCGGTGTCGTCCTCCCCCTGACCCACTTCGCATCGTGAAGATCGCGCTCGCAGGCGTCTCGCATCACACTGCGTCGATCGAGCTGCGCGAGCGCGTGGCCATCGACCCCGGGGCCGCGGCGGCGTTCGCGGGTGAGCTCGCACGGAACGGCGACGGCCGGGTCGAAGCGGTCGTGCTCTCGACGTGCAACCGCACGGAGCTCTACGTCGCATCGCCCGACCACGATGCGGGCGAGGTCGCCGATCGCGCACTCCTCGCGCTGGCGGGAGCGGACGCCGACGCGCTCGCCCTCGTCGCGTACCGCCTGTCCGACGAGTCGGCGGCGCTCCACCTGTTCCGCGTCGCTGCCGGGCTCGACTCCCTCGTCCCGGGTGAAGGCGAGATCCTCGGCCAGGTACGCGACGCGTACGAGACCGGCTCGCCCGGCCCGCTGCTCGACCGAACCTTTCGCATGGCGCTGCACGCGGGCCGCCGCGCGCGTCTCGAGACGGCGATCGGCGAGAGCCCTGCCTCGGTTCCGGCGGCAGCGGCCGCGCTCGCGCAGCAGGTCTTCGAGGGCCTCGAGGGCCGGCGCGTGCTCCTGGTCGGAGCGGGGCGGACGAGCGAGCTGACGGCAAAAAATCTTCGCTCCCGCGGAGCGACGGTGACGGTCGTCGCCAACCGCACGCTCGAGCACGCGGAACGACTCGCCGGGGAGCTCGGTGCACGAGCACTCGCGCTCGACGACGTCGCGCACGCGCTGACGGAAGCCGACATCGTCGTCTCGTCGACGAGCGCGCCCGGGTTCGTCCTCGCGGGCGAGCAGCTCGTGTCCGCCCTGCGCGCACGGCGTGGCCGGCATCTGCTGTTCGTCGACCTCGCCGTGCCGCGTGACGTCGACCCCGCGCTCGCATCGGTCGACGGGTGCTTCGTCTACGACGTCGACGACCTCGAAGCCGTCGTGTCGGCGTCGCTCGAGGGCCGCCGCGCGGAGGCGGTTCACGCAGAGCGGATCGTGGCTGCGGAGGCGGAGCGATTCCGCGCCTGGCAGGCGTCACTGGCGGTCGTTCCGGCGATCGCGTCGCTGCGCGCGTTCGCCGAGGAGATCCGCTCGTCCGAGCTCGCCCGTGTCGAGGGCAAGCTCCCCGAAAGCGAGCGCGCGATGGTCGACACGGTCACCGCGCAGATCGTCAACAAGCTGTTGCACCTGCCGACGATCCGGATGAAGGAGGCGGCGGTCACACCCGACGGGCTGGTCTATGCTGACGTCGTGCGCCACCTGTTCGGGCTCGCGGAGGACGACGAGGCATGACGCGCCAACCTGCTGTCGCGCACACTCGGCCGCTGCCGCTCGTCGTGCCTACGGCTTTCGTCCGGATTCGCCCTCGCGGGGCAACCGCCTGCGGGGTCCCGGCGACGCACACCACCCGCCGCCACTGTGCTGCTTCGCGTCGGGTCTCGCGGTAGCAGGCTCGCGCTGACCCAGGCCGAGCGCGCGGCCGATGCGTTGCGCCGGCCGGGTCTCGAGATCGCACTGGTCCCGATCACGACCGCCGGCGACCGCGACCGGACGAAGCCGTTCGGCGAGATCGGGAGTCGCGGGGTGTTCGTCAAGGAGCTCGAGGAGGCGCTCCTCGAGGGGCGGATCGACGTCGCCGTCCATTCGGCCAAGGACATGACCTCGACCGACGTCGCGGGGCTGGCAGTCGGCGCGTATCCCGCGAGGGAGGATCCGCGCGATGCCCTGTGCGGCGCGGCGGAGATCCGTCCCGGCATGCGAATCGGAACGGCGTCCGCACGCCGCAAGGCGCAGCTCCTCGCGCTCGAGCCGACGCTGTCCGTCGAGCCTCTGCGCGGCAACATCGACACGCGGCTCCGCAAGCGCGGCGAGCGCGGGCTCGACGCTGTGGTGCTCGCCGCGTGCGGCCTCGACCGCCTCGGGCTCGCCGCGGAGATCGGTAGGCGGCTCGATCCGGCGGAGATGCTGCCGGAGGCAGGGCAGGGAGCGCTCGCGCTACAGGTGCGAGCCGGGGAAGAGCATCTCGTCGAGGCGGCCGACGACGCGGAGACGCGACGTCGCGTTGAAGCAGAGCGCCTCTGCGTTGCGGCCGTCGGAGGAGGCTGCCTCGCGCCGGTCGCCGCGCATCACGACGGGGCGGTGTTGGCCGGCCTCATAGCCGCCGAGGACGGCAGCTGGCTCGAGCGCCGGGAAGGCAGCGACCCGGAGGCGCTGGGCCGCGAGCTGGCGGCGCTAGCGCGATGAGCGGGCGGTGCGGTCCTGCATGCACTCGCACGCGCCCAGGCGATTGCGAGCGGTCCGCGGTTCTTGGGACTCGAACGCCGAGTAGTCGAGCGATGCCAAGATGTCGCAAGCGCCGTTCCACAATCGACACGGAGCTGGCACAGAGGAGTCACACCTTCGGCGGTACGCTCCGTGTCCCCGTGGGTGGGCGGGGGCTAGGGACGGGGAGAAGGAGTGCGACGATTGCGCCGCTCGGGGCGCCCTCCAGCACCGCTCACACCCAGTCGCCTCCGGTCTCGCAGGCCGCCCCTTCGCGACGCCCCGCCGTGTCTCGCGCCTCCGGCGCACGACAGGCCGAGAGCTGCGGGCGCTGATTCGTGGCGCGAGTCGTCGTCACCCGGCCGAGCGGCCGCGAGGGCGAGTTGCTCGAGGCGCTGCGGGCGGACGGTCACCACGTGATCCACGTTCCTCTCGTCGCCGTCGAGCCTGTCGGCGACGCGCCGGTCGACGTCGGCGACTACGACTGGGTCGTCCTCACGAGCGCGACGGGTGCACGCGAGCTCCGCCGCCGGATGCGAGGCGTCCCGAGGCGTGTTGCCGCGATCGGCCCCGCGACCGCGAACGCCTTCGGAGGCGCCGACATCGTCGCGCTGCGGTCGACGCAGGAGGGACTGCTCGCGGCGATGCCCGATGCTCCCGGCCGCGTGCTGTTCGCCGGAGCGCAGGACGCGCGCGAACTGTTGCCGGCGGCCCTCGACGCCGATGTCGTCGTGCTTTATCGCACGGTGCCGCGCACGCCGGAGGCCTGGCCAGCGTGTGACCTTGTGGTCCTCGCCTCCGGCTCCGCGGCGCGCGCATATGCGGCGCTGGGGCAGGCGGCACCGGTCGTGTCGATCGGGCCCGAGACCACGCGCGCGGCCGGCGAGGCTGGCCTCGTCGTCCTCGCGGAGGCCGCGACGACCGACGCCGCGGGACTCGTCGAGGCCGTTCAGCGCGCGCTCGCGACGTCGTAGACTCGAAGCGTGGTCATCTGCTTCCTCACCGACTTCGGGCTCCAGGACGACTTCGTCGGCACCTGTCATGGTGTGATCGCGAGGATCGCCCCAGACGCCCGGGTGATCGACGTGACGCACGGCATCCCGCCGACCCAGGTGCTGCAGGGAGCCCTCGTGCTGTCGAGCACGCTCCCGTACATGCCGGCCGGCGTGCACCTCGCGGTGGTCGACCCCGGAGTCGGAGGCGCGCGCCGGCCGCTCGTCATCGCCGACCGGGAGGGTCGCAGGTTCGTCGGTCCGGACAACGGGTTGCTCCTCCCCGCCGCCGAGCGGGCAGGGATCTCCGAGGTGCGCGAGCTCGCGAATCCCGACTACGCGCTCGAGACGATCTCCCGCACGTTCCATGGACGTGACCTCTTCGCCCCGGCGGCAGCGCACCTTGCGAACGGCGTCCCGCTCGAGGAGCTCGGCCCGCCGTTGCACCCGGACGCGCTCGTGCGACTCGACCTGCCAAGGCCCGAGTTCGATGACGATCGCATCGACGCCACCATGCTCTACGTTGACAGCTTCGGAAACATCGCGCTGAACCTCACGCGTGACGACGCGGAGCACGCGGGCGTCGTCCCGGGCTCGCGCGTCGAGCTGGAGCTGGCGGGCGAGCGGTACTACGCGGTGATGGCACGAACCTTCGCCGACGCGCGGCCCGGAGACGTCATCCTCTACGAGGACAGCTACCGAAACATGTCGGTCGCGATCAACCGCGGCAACGCGGCGTCGATGCTGCACGCGGGCCAGGGCCAGCCGCTTCGAATCCGGGTGCTTGGCCCGACGGCGGGCATGCGCTAGGGTCGGACGAAGCGAAGAGCGTTCGCGGCGCGGTGAGCCGGCCCGGACGCTCTTCCCTTGGACGGCTCAGAGGATCGACTGGCCGAGAGCGCTCGCGGCGAGCTCGACTGCGATCGCCGCGCTGCCGTTCTCCCGGTCGAGGATGGGGTTCACCTCGACGAGCTCCAGCGAGCCGACGACGCCCGACTCCGCGAGATCCTCGCACGCGAGGTGCGCCTCGCGGTAGGTGAGCCCGCCCTTGACGGGTGTCCCGACGCCCGGTGCGACCTCGGGGTCGAGGGCGTCGAGGTCGAGCGAGACGTGCACGAATCCCGATCCGGAGACGCGGTCGATCGCTTCGGTGATCGCCCGCTCGATCCCGATCCGGTCGATCTCGGTCATGGTGATCACTCGAATCCCCGTCTCGCGGATCAGCGCGCGCTCCGCCGGGTCGAGCGAGCGTACGCCGAGCAGGGTGACGCGGCCCGGCTCGACCGCCGGCAAGGCCAGTCCGGGGTGGGAGAACGCGTTGCCCGCGAGTCCAAGGGCCGCCGCGAGCGGCATGCCGTGGACGTTGCCGGTCGGGCTCGAAGCCGGCGTGTTGAGGTCGCCGTGCGCGTCGATCCAGATGACACCGCCCGCCTGACCCGCCGCAGCCCGAAGGCCTGCGAGCGTTCCGAGCGCGATCGAGTGATCGCCGCCCAGCACGAGCGGCATCGCTCCGCTCGACGCGACCTCTTCCACGATGGTCGCGAGGCCGGCGCACGCGTCGAGGATCTCCGGCAGGAAACGGGCCCGCTCGTCCTCTACGGCGAGCGCCTCGGGCTCCGGCGCCAAGACGTTGCCACGATCGACGACGGTGCACCCGAACGACGCGAGCCGCTCCTCGAGCCCGGCGTACCGGATCGCGGACGGCCCCATGTCGACGCCGCGCCGGCCCTGCCCGAGATCGAGCGGCGCGCCGACGATCGTCACGGTCCGGGACGTCGGGGCCACGGCACGGGAGGCTACCGGCCGGGGTGACCCGGCGCCTGCTGGGCCGCGTCGGGGATCGGATAACGTCAGGCATGGCCGTCGAGCGCGAGGTGATGACATGGGCCGACCTCGGCGCCTCCACCCACGAGCTCGCGCAGGCAGTTGCGGCGGACGGCTACGACCCGGACATGATCCTGTCGATCGCCCGCGGCGGTCTACTCGTCGGTGCAGCGCTCGGCTACGCGTTGTCGGTGAAGAACGTCTACACGATGAACGTCGAGTACTACACCGGCGTGGACGAGCGGCTCGAGGTGCCGCGGATCCTGCCGCCGGCACCCGATTTCGTCGACCTCCAAGACGCCCGGATCCTGATCGCCGACGACGTCGCCGACACGGGCCACACGCTCGAGAGCGTGCAGGAGTTCTGTGCGGGAAAGGTCGGTGAGGTGCGGATCGCAGTGCTCTACGAAAAGCCGCACACGGTCGTCCCGTGCGATTACGTCTGGCGGCGGACCGGCCGTTGGATCGATTTCCCCTGGAGCGCGCCGGAACCGGTCGTCGTCCGGGCGCACGCCGTGCGCCACGCCTGACCTCAGGCGCTCCGCGGCAGCGCAAGGAGGAGGTAGGCGTCGAGGGGATCCGCCTTGCCCTTGACCCGGAGGCCGACCCTGGGCGCCACGAGCGCGCCGGTCGGCAGCTGCCGGTACGTCGACTCCCCGATCAGCACGCCACCGGCGGGAGCGAGCCGCTCGAGACGCGCACCCGTGTTGACCGTGTCGCCGACGAGCGGATACGCGACATGGCCGGGTCCGCCGACCTCGCGCAGCACCGCCTCGCCGCTGTTGATGCCGACCCGCATCGGCGGCCACTCCGGGTTCCGCTCTGCCAGCCTTGCGAGCTCTCGTTGCAGCGCGAGCGCGGCGCGCGAGGCCCGCTCCGCGTGGTCGGGCTGGTCGCCGCGGCTGTTGAAGACGGCGAGCACGCCGTCGCCGATGAACTTCTCGAGCTCGCCGCCGTACCTGCGGGTGATAAGGGGCGCTGCGGCGCTCCAGTAGGCGTTGAGGACGGTCGCGACCTCACCCGCCGACGCGCGCTCCGCAAAGGCCGTGAAGCCGACGAGATCACCGAATAGGACGCTGATCTCCTGCCGGCGCTCCCGGGTCGTCGGCAGGTAGAGCCGCCGGAACCGCTCGTCGCGCCATTCACGGCGCACGGCGACGCCGATGACCACGTACGCGGTGATGATCAGGCCGTGCCATTCCCACCAGCTCGCGTGCCACTTGCGCTCGCCGGTGACGGCGACGCCGATCAGCGCCTCCGAAAGGAGGAGGAAGCAGGCGATGACGGCGGCCGGGAGCACCGTCCAGCGGTGCCGGAAGAGATGCCAGTACCGCGCGGCGCCGAGCGCGTAGAGCGCCGTGCCGACGATCGCGATGAACGCGAGCACGCCGCCGCTGGCGGCCTCCTCGTTCTCGCCCCGGAGCGGAGGCATGCTGACGACCGTCAGGACGAACCAGGCGCCGATCGAGGCGAAGACTGCGATGCGCAGCAGCGAGCGATGCCGGATGACAGCGCGCGCGATGCCGGGCCGGATGTCGACGAATGCCGAACCGGCCGCGAACACGGCGCTCACCATCAGTCCGATCGGGATCGCCACCTGGAAGCCGGGACGCTCTGCTTGGAACAGGATCTCGGGCGTCCCCACGGCATGGAGCCCGAGGAAGCCGCCAGTGGCCATGAACGCCAGGGAGATGAGGAGCACGCGGGCGTCGCGGCGTCGGTTGGCGGCCTCGCCGGCGGCGTAGCCGAGCACGAATGCGAGCGCTCCCGCGACGCCGAAGACGAGGAAGTGGAGGCGGTAGTTCTCGAAATGCGGATCGAGGCGCGAGCGGTAGAGCAGCGAGGCGAGCCCGACGAGAGGGAGGGTCACGAGGACTGCACCGGCGACGAGCGCCGCGCCCACGTGCCGCGACCGACCGTCGGCGCGACCTTCGTCGTGCGAGCGCTGTTGGGTGTCGGGGTATTCCATCGGCCAGTGTCCGGGCGGATCGTGTGGTTCCGACGCGGAGCGTGGCCGCGAGCAGACTCGAAGGGTCATTACGCGGCGTGGCACGGATCGGATTGCGGTGGCGCACACGACGGAGGCTCCCGCCACGGATGGGGCTACACTGCCTCGGCGGGGCGAGGTAGCTCAGCTGGTAGAGCACACGGCTGAAAACCGTGGTGTCGCCGGTTCAAGTCCGGCCCTCGCCATTCCCACGGCCTCCGGCGCAGACACCACCCGACGCCTCCCGCGTCAGGAGGGGGAGTGTCCCGCCGCTCTTGACCATCTTCATCGTGAACTGTGAGTTGACCCGTGCGAGGCCCGGGAGCTCGGCCAGCTCGCTCATGTAGGTCGTCGTGCTCGCCGCTGCCGCCACGGCCGCGCTCCTGCGCGCGCTCGGCTGACGGCGTCTCGCCGGCTCAGCCCGGACGCACCGCGAGCGCGACCCGCGCCAGGCTGGGAACGGCGACCGATTCGTCCGGCTGGACGTAGCGCTCGAGGCGTCGCTCCGCTCCCCGTCTGACCGCGTCTGCCTCCTCCGGCGTGAGCCGCTGCAGCAGCAGCGAGAGCATCCGCGACATGTCGCGCGAGATGTCCCACCACTCCGCGAGCGACGGCGCGCGCCACGTCATGGCGACATCCTCGACCACCTCGACCTCGAGGCCCGCACTCTCGAGGAGTGCTGCCAGGCGGCCGTCCCCGGACAGTCTGAACGGACCCGGCGCGTCGGGATCAGGCCGCTCAGCGAGGCCCAGCTCGAGCGCGCTTCGCCCCGACGCCGTCATCCAATCGTTGGCGTCCGGGTCGGCCCAGACCGCGACCGCCGCCCGGCCACCGGGCCTCAGCACCCGCGCGATCTCGCCTGCCGCCGCGTCCATGTCCGGCACGAGCATCAGACCCCACCGGCACAGCACGCAGTCGGCGGACGCGCCCTCGAGCGTCAGCGATGCTGCGTCCTCGACCGCGAACGAGACGTCCTCGAGCCCGAGCTCTTGCGCCCGGCGGCGCGCTGCGTCGACCATCTCCGGCGCGGCATCGGTCGTCAGGAGCCGTCCACCGGGCAGGACGCGACGCAGCGCCAGGAATCCCGTGTCGCCGGGTCCGGCGGCCAGCTCGAGCATCGTCTCGCCCGGCCGCGGGTCGAGCAGCTCGACGAGCCGCTCGGACACGACGTGCGTGGCCGACCAGACCAGCTCGCGCCGGCGCTCCCACCCCGGCGCGACCGCACGCCAGGCGTCGAGCTGCTCCTTCGCCGGGTCTATGCCGCCGTCCCCGTGAGCTCGGGGATCACGTGCTGCCCGTACGCCTCGAGTGTCGCCTCCTGCCCGTGCGTCATCAGGTAGATCGAGAAGTGGTCGACGCCGATCGACTCGAGCTCGCGGAGCTTCGTCGTGATCTGGCCGACGTCGCCGAGGACGGAGAAGCGGTCGCAGATCTCGTCCGTGACGAACTCGCCGTGCTTGGCGCCGACGCGCGAGTGCTCGTCGTAGTCGTAGAACTTGCGCTTCTCGACGTAGTCGGTCAGCGCGTGCGGGACGACCGAGCCGTCGGTGCCGTAACGCTCGATCAGGTCCTTGACGTGGTTCGAGACCATCGCCGGGAACCAGCGCGTCTGCTCGCGGCCGTCCTCGATCGGCCCGACATGGCTCGGCGCGCAAACGATGCATTTCAGGGCAGAAGGGTCGCGTCCCGCCTCCTCGGCTGCCGCGCGGGCGGTGCCCATGATCCACTGGATGATCTCGGGGTCGGCGAGCTGGATGATCACGCCGTCGCCGACGCGGCCGGCCACCGCGAGCGCCTTCGGGCCGTAGCCGGCGACCCACATGGGGATCTCCGGCAGCTCCGGCCGCACCCACTTGAGGTGGAGGTCCTTGTCGTTCCAGTGCACTTCCTTGCCGTTCATGAACGGCTTGATCATCGCGAGGCGCCGCTCGAACTCTGCGACACGCACGGGCTGCTGGCCGATGTACCGCCGCGCCGAGTCGCCGCGGCCGATCCCCATCACCATGCGGCCATCGGAGATGTCGTGCATCGTCGCGTAGAGGCTCGCGATCACGGTCGGCTCCCGCGTGCCGGGGTTCGTGACGAGGTGCCCGAACTTCATCGTCGACGTGCCCTGGATCGCCAGCGTCAGCTGGACGAACGACTCCTGCCAGAGGACGTGTGAGTCGTACGTCCAGCCGATCTCGAAGCCGTTCCGCTCGCCGAGCTGCATCAGCTCGACGAGTCGCGACGCCGGTGGGTCCGGCAGGACGGTGACGCCGAAAGACAGAGCCATTGTCTGAACCTCCCTCGTGTGCGAAGGAGTCAGTATCGGTCGTCGTCCCGCTCCGTGCCAGCGGAGGCGTCCGCCCACTCGTGCGCGAGGATCGCGTAGACGAGCTCGCTCTGCCACTCATTCTTGACCCATTCGTTCCCGACGAGGTGCGCCTCGCGGCGCATCCCGAGCTTCTCGAGCACGCGGGCCGAGCCTCGGTTTCGCGGCTCGAGGCGTCCGACCACGCGGTGGAGCCCAAGGGTCTCGAATGCGAAGGCGAGCATCGGACGCGCCCCCTCGGTCGCGAAGCCGTTGCCCTGGTGCGCACGATGGAAGATGAAGCCCAGCTCGCCCTGGCGGTGGGCCTCGCTCGCCCACAGGAGCGACACGTCGCCGACGAGCTCTTCGGTGGCACGAAGGACGACGGCCGCGCTCAACCACTCGCCTTCGACGCGGAGCGCGCTGCCGGCCGTCTTGAGCGCAAGGAGCTCACGCGTCTCGGCGAGCGTTCGCGCGTCGTTGTAGAGCCAGCGCGCGTTCTCCTCGTCCTTGTGGATGGCGTGCAGCGCCTCGAGGTCGGAGGGCTCGAAGGGGCGGAGCACCAGCCGTGCGGTGTCGATCGGCCAGGCGGGCTCGTGCACGACCGTCACGGTACGCAAGGCTCCTCCGTCACGACGGCAGCCGCCGGACGAACGGCAGGCCCGCAAGCGCGAGAAACGAGATCGCCGCGAACCCGGCGACCCCGTCGCCGGGAAGGTCGAAGCCGAGGCCGACGAGCGGGGTTCCGATCACGATCGCAAGCACGGCGCAGCCGTTGACGAGCGCGATGGCGGCGCCGGGAGCGTCCGGCCGCAGGCGCTGGGCGGCCTCGAAGAGCACGGCGAACGGCAGTCCTGCGGCGAGGCCGAGCGTGAGCGAGCCGAGCGCCGACAGCCAGAGTGGCCCCCCGGTGGCGAGCAGGAGCGCGCCGGCCGCGATCGCGACCAGGGAGCCGCCCACGAGCCTTCGCCGCCGAGCGGGCCAGCGGTGCGCGAGCGCCCCACCCAGCGGTCGCGTGACGATGCCGGCCAGCAGGACGAAGCTGCCGAGCGCGCCCGCCACCGCGGTGGCCGCGCCGTCGCGCTCGAGCAGTGGCACGATCCAGTTCCCTGCGATCACCGCCAGGCCGAAGGTCGCCACCTGGAGCGCGCCGAGCGGAAGCAGGGCTGCGTCCCCGAGCACTCCGCGTCTTGTCCGTCCCACCGGACGCACTCCGCGCACGCCCAGG
>DASUZN010000221.1:0-8395 GCA_036376855.1 Gaiella sp.
GAGCCGAGTAGCCCCCACGTGTACGGGTGCATGGGGCTTTCGAACAGCGAGAAGACGGGCGCGCGCTCGGCGATCCGGGCCGCGTACATGACGACGATGTCGTCCGCGGTCTCGGCGACGACGCCGAGGTCATGCGTGATCAGGATCACGGCGGTCCCACGCTCGGCCTGCAGCTCGCGGATCAGGTCGAGGATCTGGGCCTGTGTCGTCACGTCGAGCGCCGTTGTCGGCTCGTCCGCGATCAGGAGCGACGGCTCGTTGATGAGCGCCATCGCGATCATCACGCGCTGGCGCATCCCGCCCGAGAACTGGTGCGGGTAGTCGTTGACCCTGCGCTCCGCCCGCGGGATACCGACCTCCTGGAGGCCGGAGATCGCGAGCTCCCGTGCCTCCCGCTGCGTCACGTCGCGGTGCAGCAGCACCGCCTCCACGAGCTGGCTCCCGACCGAGAGCACCGGGTTGAGCGACGTCATCGGGTCCTGGAAGATCATCGAGATCTCGCTCCCGCGCAGCGCGCGCAGCCGCCGCTTCGACGCCTCGAGCAGGTTCTCCCCACGGAACAGCGCCTGCCCGGTCGAGACCGACGTGTGTTTCTTCGACCCGTGCAGGAAGGCCTCCATCCGCGGGCCGGGCGGCGACGCCGGGTCGTGCGCGATCCGTCCCGGCTTCGGGTTCAGGTTGAGGATCGACATCATCGTCACGCTCTTTCCCGAGCCGGACTCGCCGACGACGCCGAGCGTCTGGCCCTGGCGAACCGAGAACGAGACGCCGTCGACCGCCTTCACGATCCCGTCGTCGGTCTTGAAGAACGTGCGCAGATCGCGCACGTCGAGGAGCGGCGCCTCGCGCACGTCGGCCGTCATGCGAGCCGGATCCTCGGGTCGATCCACGCGTAGATCAGGTCGACGACGAGGTTCAGGAGGATGATCGTCAGCGTCGCGAACACGATCACCCCCTGCATCGTCGGCAGGTCGAGGTTGAGGACGCTGTTGAGCGCGAGCCGGCCGAGCCCCGGCAGGTTGAAGATCGCCTCGGTGAAGATCGCGCCGCCGAGCGCGACGCCGATGTCGAGGCCGAGCATCGTCACGACCGGGAGCAAGGCGTTTCGGAGCACGTGGCGGCGGATGACGACGTTCTCGGGCGCGCCCTTGGCGCGCGCCGTGCGCACGTAGTCCTCGCCGAGCGTGTCCATCACGTTCGCGCGGATCATCCGGGCGTAGCTCGCGGCGAACAGGATCGCGAACGTCAGCCAGGGCAGGATCATGTGGTACGCCCAGTCCGCAGGGCCGCCGCAGCTCGCGCCCACCGGCGGGTCGATGACGTCGCAGTAGCCCGCGTTCGGCGTCAGCCCCCACTTGAACCCGACGAAGTACTGGAGCAGCAGCCCGATCCACACGACCGGCGCCGAGATCCCGATGAGGATGAAGATCATCGCCCCCCGATCGATCAGCGATCGCGGCTTGAGCGCCGACAGGATCCCGATCGGGAGCGCGATCAGCATCCAGAGGATCGCGCCGCCGACGACGAGCGCGGCCGTCACGGGGATCGCCTCGCCGACCATCTCGTTCACCGAGCGGCGGTTCGCGTACGAGCGGCCGAGCGAGTGGTCGACGACGAGTCGCTTGAGGAAGAGCACGTACTGCTCGTGCACCGGTCGGTCGAGGCCGAGCTGGTGGGAGACACGCGCGACGTCCTCCGCCGTGGCCGACTTTCCGGCCGCGAGCCGTGCCGGGTCGGCCGGGAGCAGGAAGAAGAGGACGTAGGTGATGAGCGTCACCCCGATGAAGAGGACGACGGCCCAGAGAAGTCGCCTGATGATGTAGTTGAGCATCGTTCGGTGTCCTGGTGGATCGGGGAGGGGCGGCCACCAGTCCGCCCCTCCCCTTCTCGTTTGCCTGCTACTTCAGGCAGAGCACGTTCAGCAGCGGGCCCGTCGACGAGATCTCGTTGATCGTCACGCAGCCCACGCGCGACGAGAGGAAGATCCGGTCGTTCGAGTTGACGAGCGGAGCCCACGGCGGGTTCGTCCGCATCATGTTCCCGTCGAGGGCCGCGTACGCGACTCCGCGCTTCGGCCCCTGGAGGAGCGACGCCGCGGTCATCTCCTTGTTGTATTTCGCGACGTTGAAGTACGCGTAGTTGTTGTGCTGCGGCTGGGTGACCTGCTTCCCGTCGAGCAGGATGTTCATGAAGTCGTACGGGTCGGCGTAGTCGGCGCCCCACCGCTCGACGGTCATGTCGAACGTCGCCGTCTGCGGGTTCCCCGCGTTCGTGAACTGCTGCGCGCGCGGGAGGAGCTTGATCTCCGCGTCGAGCCCGATCTGCTTCAGGTTGTACTGGATCAGCTGCGCCTGGAGCGGCGCGGTACCGGCGTTCGACGACCAGAGGACGGCCTTGCCGCCGCGGAGGTTGCCCTCGGCGAGCTTCCGTGCCTGCTTGATCGTGTTGGCCGTGACCTTGAGCGGATAGATGCCCGCCGGCTTGTAGCCGAGCATCCCGGGCGGGAGGATCTGCCCGGTCCGCTTGCCGTACAGGTAGCCGCCCTGCGCCGAGAACGCCTGGCGGTCGACCGCCCAGTTGACGGCCTTCGCGAGCTGCGGGTTGTCCTTGAACAGCGGCCGCGAGTGGTTCATCGCGACGTAGCGGACGTCGAGCTGCGGTCGCACCTGCACGCGGCCGTCCTTCTTGTTGAGCCCGTACTTCGCCACGACGTTCTTCCACTCCGTCGCCGGGATCCCGCCGGACGCGTAGTCCGAGGTGCCCTTCTCGACATTCTGGAACTCGACGTCGACGCTGTTGCCGATGTTCACCTGGATCGTGTCGGCGTTCGCCGAGCGCCCGCCCTTGTAGTGCGGGTTGCGCTTGAGCGTGATCGACCGGCCGGGTGTGCGGGAGGCGAAGTAGTACGGCCCGCACGACGCGTACTGGTTGATCCCGTTCGCGTCGATCTGCTTCGCGAGCGTCGGGTCGATCGCCTGGTAGAAGGGCATCGCGAGACGCGCGAGCAGGTCGGGCGACGCCTTGGTCAGCTGGATCACGAGCTTGTTGCCCCGTGCCGTGACCCCCGAGACCGAGCCGGCCTTGCCGTCGACCGCCGCCTGCGCGCCCTTGATGATGTCGAGGAACGCGACGCCCGTCGACTGCATCTTCGGGTTGGCGAAGCGGTTGATCGCGTCGGCGAAGCTCTTTGCGTTCACCGCCTTGCCGTTCGAGAACGTGAAGCCCTTGCGGATCGTGAACGTGTACGTCCTGCCGTCCTTGGAGACGAGCGGCAGGCCCTGCGACACCTCCGGCGTCGCGACGGCGCCGGCCGGGCCCTCCTTGTCGGGCCAGTTCATCAGCTTGCAGGCCGTCGTGGCCTCGAGCTTCCACGTCTCGCCGTAGTACGAGAGCTGCGGGTCGATGTAGTCGACGTCCGTGGTCATGTCGAGCACGATCGTCCCGCCCCTCTTCGCCGTCGGGCCGGCGGTCGCCGCCGCGACGAGCAGGAGGGACAGGCTCGAGATCGCGAGCGCGATCCCGAGCAGGCGCTTCCCTTTCATGTGGCTCCTTTCCGAGGTTTGACGTGCGCGGGTCACCGGGACCCCCGTGGGTCGAACGCGTCACGCAGCCCGTCCCCGAGGAGGTTGAAGGCCAGCGTCGTGAAGAGCAGCGCGATGCCCGGCCAGACCATGAGGAGCGGCCGGGAGGTGTAGTACTGCGGCGCGTCGGCGAGCAGGTTGCCCCAGCTCGCCGTCGGCAGCTGGATGCCGAGCCCGAGGAACGAGAGGCCGGCCTCGGCGAGGATGAATGCGGCGACGTTGAGCGTCGCGAGGACGATCAGCGGGCCGACGAGGTGCGGGAAGACGTGCGAGCGGATGATCCGCCAGTTGCTCGCCCCGACGCTCCGCGCCGCCTCGATGAACTCCTTCTCGCGGATCGAGAGCGCGACGCTCCGCATCACGCGGGCGGAGTAGAACCAGCCGAGGAGCCCGAAGATGAGGACCAGCGTGACGACCCCCTCGCCGAGGAACCCGAACGTCACGTGGTTCAGGCGGGTGCCGAGCGTCCCCGCGAGCGTGATCACGAAGAGCAGGTAGGGGAACGCCATCGTCAGGTCGATGAGCCGCGAGATCGTCGTGTCGGCCCACCCGCGGTAGAAGCCCGCGACCGCGCCCGCGATCGAGCCGAGCAGGAGCGAGAGGAGCGTCGCGCCCACGCCGACCTCGAGCGAGACCTGCGCGCCGTAGAGGAGGCGCAGGAACTCGTCCCGCGCGAGCGTCGAGTCGGAGCCGAGGACGAAGAGCTGCTGCTCGAGCTCGCCGCTCTCGGTCAGCTTGCCGACGTGCGTCCACGGCCCAGCCGGCAGCTGGTCGGCGTCGAGCCCGCCGGAGACGAGGAACGGCTCGTTCGGGCCGTGGCCGAGGAGGTGCGAGGCGAGCGGAGCGCCCGCGAAGGCCGTGACGAAGAGCAGGACGATGAACACGCCGCCCGCGAGCGCCAGCTTGTCGCGCTGGAGGCGGAGCCAGACGCCCTCCCAGTACCCACGCGCCTCGACCGCCGCGACATCGAGATCGTCGTCGACGGCGGCGTCCTCCGGTGGCAGTGCGGCTCTGCCCCGGAGGATCACCGCCTGCCCGTTGGCCGCGGCCTCGGCGCTGTCTGCGAGGTTGCTCACCGCGGCACCACCGCGGCTGCCCTGGGCACCCAGTTGTCGACGACCCACCGGGACGCAGGCCCGGAACCCGTCTTCTTGAGCTCGAGGAAGAACACCTGAGCGCGCACGCCCGCCCCCTTGCGCGGGAGCAGAGCGACCTCGAGCAACGCGCTCCTCGTGTACGACGCGTCGACCTTGTAGGGCGCGACGTCGAGCTGGTCGAGCGGATACGGGACGACCGGGTTCTCGCCGGACGTCCACTGCTTCTTCGTGAGGCCGCCGCGGAGGTTCGGGCCGACGAGCGTCCATGCCTCGTCGAGGTTCTTCCGGGCGACCGCGGTCTGGATGAAGCGCACGGCGACCCGTCGCGCGTCTTCCGCGAGCGGCGCCTTGACGAGCTCCTCCGGCTGCTGCGCCGGCGTGGCGCTCAGGTGCTGCGGCGCGGGATTCTTGTTCGGGCCGAGCACGAGCACGCCGACGATCGCCGCGATGAGCGCGAGACCGCCGGCCGCCCACGCGAGGCGCCGCCGCGTGGCGCGCCCCACGCGGGGAGATCCCCCGCGGCGCGCAGGTGCGTTCGGGTGGCTCGTGCTGGTGGTCGCCATGTCCTTTGGCCGTCGATCCCGGGGGATCCGGCCCGGCGGGTTCTCCGCCGGCCGGATTGCCCGTCATCTGACGACGGCTACGTGTCTACTGGACCGGCGACGCGGAAATCCAGGAAACGTCGAAAACTTCGACGTTTGGGAAGCGCAGGGAGCTCAGCCCTCGACGGGCCGAGGCGCGCCGCCCCAGAGCGACGGCGCGGACCGCCGCCTGCGCTCGCGCTTGGCGAGCTCGGCGAGCTGTGCGTCGGCGTTGTCGAGCAGCTTCAGCACGGCGCGACCGTGCGCGACGACGACCTTGCCGGCCGGCGTCACGATCACCGACCGCGAACCGCTTCCACGGACGAGGAGCGACTCCCCGATCGCGGCCTCGAGCTGCGCGATCTGGTGGCTGATCGTCGAGCGGGAGTAGCCGAGCCGCCGAGCCGCCTGGATGAAGCTGCCCTCCTCGGCGACGACGACGAGCGCGAGCAGCGAGCGGATCTGCAAGCCGAGCCACCGCGAGCGCTCGACGGCTCGCGGCTCCGGCACATGGTCGTCGTACGCCTGGTGGGCGCGCGCCTGCTCGGCTCGCTCCTTCGCGAGCTGGAGCGCCCACTGCCTGCGGAAGGTGTCATCCATCGCGTGGCGCGCCGCCCACGCGCCGCGATCGCAGCTCTGCCCGGCCGGCCGGCGCCTGGTGGCACGCCGCGACCGAGCGAAGCCCCTGGGACGTACCGAGGATCGGCCCGAGGTGATCGATGCCGCGTACGACGTACGATCGCGGGAAAAGTTGGCGTGACCGGACATGTCCCGCCCGGGCGCCCGATCGAGGATGCTGCGTCCCGTGCGCCCCGTTCTCGTTCGCGTGCTCGCAGCGCTCTTCGCGGTGAGCTGGATCGTGCTCCCCGGTTTCGGGGTCATCGACCTGTCCGTGACGTGGAGCTCCGAGTGGCCACAGGTGCTCGAGGCCGGCTGGGGCCTCTTCTTCACCGTGCTCGTCGGCTTTGCGTTCGTCGCCGTGGCCGTCCGGCCCTACTCCTCGGGCCCGCCCGTCGCGCAGCTGGCGGTCGCGGCGCTCGCGCTCGCGGTGTCGGTCGTCGCAGCGCGCGAAGCGCCGCTCGTCTGGGTCCCCGTCGCGCTGATGGTCGAGACCGTGGTCGTGGCATGGCTCGCCGGCACCTCATGGCGCGCGTGGACGGCATCACGGGGCGCGTCCATGCCGATGCACGCCCTCGCGGCGCTCGGCGTCGTCCCCTGGCTTGCCTACGCGCTCGACATGTGGTCGGCGAACCGCGACGAGCGACCGGACAGCGACATCACGAACGGCATCGACCACTACGCCGTGCAGGGGGCGCTCGGGCTCGCCCTCGCCGCGCTTCCGCCGCTCGCCGCACTTCGACCCGCCCTGGCCCCGCTCGTTCCCGGGTGCGCGGGGCTCAGCGCCGCCTACCTGGGGCTCGTGTCGTTTGCATGGCAGGACGCGGCGGCGGGGTTCGGTCGCGCCTGGTCGGTCGCGGCGATGGCCTGGGGCCTCTGTCTCGTCGCCGTCTCGCTCGTTGCCGCCGTCCGTCGCTCTCGCCGAGCGATCGGCTGAGCGGCGGCGGTGCTCACTCCGCGTCGCGCAGGCGCTCGAGACCGTCGAGGATCAGGTCGAGCCCGAACTCGAACTCCGGCTTCTCCGCGGGGTCGGCCGGCGCGATGTGCTGCTCGGCGTGCTCGACGATGTACGGGAACTCGTCGGCGGGGATCCTTCCGAGGAAGCTCTCGGCGAGGTCGACCAGCTCCTCGCGCGTCCGGAACGGCATCCCGACCTGCCAGAGCGTGAACCCGGTGATGTGGCTGTCGATCGCGTGGTAGGCGTGGTGGGTCAGGTTCGGGGAGAAGCCGGCCTCCCGGAACGTGCCCAGGACGGCCTCCATCCACTGCATGCGAATGCGGCTGACGCCGCTGCCGTGGGTGAGCAGGCTGCACGACCAGCGGTGCCGGACGAACGCGTCGTGGGACGAGACCGCCGTCCGTCGGATCTCCTCCTTCCAGGCCTTGCCCGGCCGGGGATTCTCGATCTCGGCAAGAACGACCTCCACGATGCCGTGCTCGAGATCCTCCTTGCCCGCGACGTGGTTGTAGAGCGACATCGCCTCGACGCCGAGCTCCCGCCCGAGGCGGCGCATGCTGAGCCCGGCGATCCCGTCGCGGTCCGCGATCGTGACGGCGGCCTGGAGGACGCGTTCCCGGTTGAGCGGGACGCGTGCCACCGGCCGTTCTTTGGGATCGGTTGCCATCTCGCTTGACAGACCTTACGCTGTACGTTTACCTTACGGCATAAGCTTACGGCGTATGTGTGAGGAGGCGGGAGATGTCGACGGCAGTCATGGAACGGCAGGAGACAGAGAAGGCGGTGGTTGCGGTGAAGGCGATCGTCGGCGAGCGGTACGGACGTCCGAGCGTCCTCGAGTTGCGCGACGTCGAGCCGCCGGAGCCCGCCGACGACGAGGTGCTCGTGCGCGTCCACGCGTCGTCGGTCAACCCGGCCGACTGGTACGGCGTCACCGGGTTCCTGTTCGCCCGGATGGGAAACGGCCTGCGCCGGCCGAAGGTCGTGGCCGCGGGGTCCGACGTGGCCGGCCGGGTGGAGGCGGTCGGCGCGGGCGTGACCACGCTCCGGCCCGGAGACGAGGTGTTCGGGACGGCTACCGGCGCCTGGGCCGAGCTCGCGTGCGCTCGTGAGCTCCGTCTCGCCCCCAAGCCGCCCGGCGTCTCGTTCGCCGACGCAGCTGCCATGCCGATCGCGGCATGTACCGCGCTCCAGGCGTTGCGCGACCACGGTCGGGTCGCGCAGGGCCAGAGCGTCCTGGTCAACGGCGCGTCGGGCGGCGTCGGCACGTACGCGGTTCAGCTCGCGAAGTCGCTCGGCGCGCGCGTGACCGCCGTCTGCAGCACCCGGAACGTCGACCTCGTCCGCTCGCTCGGCGCCGATCGCGTCGTCGACTACGCCGCCGAGGACTTCAGCTGCGACGGGACGCGCTACGACGTGCTCGTCGACAACGTCGAGCAGCAGATCGTGGCGCTCGCCAAGCCGCGTGAAGTCGTCACGGGTGTAGTCGACAACGCGGTCGGCGCCCAGCGACCGTGCAAGCTCGACGTTCCGGGTGCTGCAGACGGCGGTCACCCGTGC
>DASUZN010000222.1:0-7151 GCA_036376855.1 Gaiella sp.
CGCGGGCGCGCCGTGCGCATCCACGCCGACGAGGTCGAGCGCTGCCGGCGAATGGGCGAGCACGCCGTCGAGCTCTTCCCGGCGGGAGCGCGCGTGCTGACGCACTGCAACGCCGGAGGGTTGGCGACCGGCGGCTACGGGACCGCGCTCGGAGCGATCCGGGCCGCGCACGAGGCCGGGCGCGTCGAGCACGTCTGGGTGGACGAGACGCGGCCGCTCCTCCAGGGCGCGCGGCTGACCGCCTGGGAGCTCGAGCAGCTCGGGATCCCGCACGCGGTGATCGTCGACGGCGCGGCTGCGTCGCTGATGGCGCGCGGCGACATCGATCTCGTCGTGACCGGCGCCGATCGCATCGCGGCGAACGGCGATACCGCGAACAAGATCGGCACCTACGGGCTCTCTGTCCTCGCCCGGCATCACGGCCTGCCACTCGTGGTGGTCGCACCCACGTCGACGCTCGACCCGGCGGCCGCCACCGGCGCCGAGATCCCGATCGAGGAGCGCGATCCCGCCGAGGTGACGCAGCGCTTCGCGGCCCGGAACCCCGCCTTCGACGTCACGCCCGCCGACCTCGTCTCCGCGATCGTCACCGAGCGCGGCGTCCACCGGGCGCCGTACGCGGAGTCTCTCCCGCGCGAGACCGCCGCCGCGCGATGATCCTCGACGAGGTCGACGCCGGCACGCGAGCGGTGCTCGAACGCTTCGGGTTCGACCCGGAGCGGTTCGAGACGCTGCGGTCGAAGGTCGCGTCGGGCGAGCTGTCGGCCGCCTCGAACGTCGCGCGTGGTTCGGTCGAGCCGCCGCGCGAGACGGACGTCGTGCGACTTCCCGAGCCCGGCTCCGACAGCTTGAGCGATGCGCGCTCGGCCGGGATCGAGCTGCTCCGGGCCGGTCGCGTTGCCCAGGTCGTGCTCGCCGGTGGGATGGCGACGCGCTTCGGCGGTGTCGTCAAGGGCGCGGTCGAGGCGCTCGACGGCCGCAGCTTTCTCTCCTGGAAACTGGGCGAGACCGCGCGGCTCGGCGAGGCGCTCGGGGGCGAGATCCCGGTGGCGCTGATGACGAGCTTCCAGACCGAGGACGAGACGCGTCTCCACGTCGCGGGTCTTGGCCTCCCGGAGCCGCTCTGGTTCTCGCAGTCCGTCTCGCTGCGCCTCACCGAGGACGGTGAGCTCTTTCTGGAGAAAGGGGGCCCGTCGCTCTACGCGCCGGGGCACGGCGACCTGCTCGATGCGATCCGCAGCTCGGGCACGATCGCGTCGCTGCGCGAGCGGGGCGTCGAGCACGTCGCAGTGTCGAACGTCGACAACCTCGGCGCGCGGCTCGACCCCGTCGTCCTCGGCGCTCACCTGCTCGCCGGGCGTCCGATGACTGCGGAGGTCGCGCGCAAGGACGGCGACATGGGCGGCGCGCCGGCCCGGGTCGACGGCCGCCTCGGCCTGCTCGAAGGGCCCCAGTTCCCGCCTGCCTTCGACCAGGACCGGATCCGCGTCTTCAACACGAACACGACCACGTTCTCACTCGACGCGATCGACCGCGCGTTCGACCTGGAGTGGCTCTACGTCCGGAAGTCGGTCGACGATCGGCCGGCGGTGCAGCTCGAACGGCTCTACCACCAGGTCGCGTGGGAGCTCGCCACGACGTTCCTCGAGGTGCCGCGTACTGGCGATCGCGGGCGCTTCTTCCCGATCAAGGAGCCCGAGGACCTCGGGCGCGCACAACCCGCGCTTCGCACGATGCTCGCCGCATCCGTGCTCGAGTGACAGAGTTGGCACGAAGACGGCACAGAGCCGTCACACGTCGCGCCGTAGCTTCGGGTCATGGGCCTGCTCGGGCTGGTGCTGCCGACGCGCTGCGCCGGGTGCGGCGTCCCCGGGAGCGCACTCTGCGAGAGGTGTCTCGCGTCGGTCGTCCGTATCGGCCCGCCCGTGTGCGAGCGGTGCGGCTGCCCCGGAGCATGGCCGGTGCGCCGGTGCGTCGAGTGCACCGGTCGGAGGCTCGGCTTCACGAGGGCGCGCGCCGCGATCGTCTACGACGGTCGGACGAGGCCGCTCGTCTCGGCCTGGAAGGAGCGAGGGCGACGCGATCTCGTGGAGCCGTTCGCGGCGCTTGTTGAGCAGGTCGTCGCCCGGCCACGTGTCGATGCGGTCACGTTCGTACCAGGAGACCGCGAGCGCGCCCGCGACCGCGGGCACGTCCCGGTGGCCCGCCTCGCCCACGCGCTCGCCGACCGCTGGGAGCTGCCGGTGGCCCGCCTGCTTGGCCGCAGCGGACCGTCCTCGCGGCAGGCTGGGCTCTCGCGGGCCGAGCGCCGCGCGAACGTCCGCGACCTGTTCGTCGCCCGCAGCGAGGCGCACGGGCGAGTCGTCCTCGTCGACGACGTCTACACGACGGGGGCGACCGCGGCCGCGTGCGCGACAACCCTGCGGCGGGCGGGAGCGCGGTCGGTCGAGGTCGTTTGCCTCGCGCGGGCGGTGCGCTAGCGTTCTCGTACTGGACAGACGACGAGGAGGTGCCATGCGACTCCAGGTCACCGTGCGGCGTGGACACGTGAGCGACGATGTCCGGAGCTACGTGGAGGCGAAGTTCGCAAAGCTCGGCAGGCGCCTCCACGAGTCGACGCTCGTCGAGGTCGTGCTCGACCGCGAGCGGAACCCGCGAATCGCCGACGACCACGTCGTCGAGGCGGAGCTCCACGTGAAGGGACCGAACCTCCACGGCCGCGAGGCCGCTCAGAGCCATGAAGCGGCGACCGACCGGCTCGTCGACCGCCTCGAACGGGTGATCGAACGCGAGCGGGACAAGAAGGTCCAAGAGCCACGGCGTCGCGTGCAGGGGGCGCCGCCGCCGGAGCCGATTCCGGTGGAGGAGATCGAGCAGGCGCTTCGCACCGGCGACTGAGGTGCCGCTGCCGCACGATCCCGGGCCGCACTGGGGCGAGGTCGGGATCCACGGGCTCCACCGCCACCGCGAGTGGGATGCGGTCGCGACGGTCGATGCTCACGATCTCGTGGGCGAGGAGGTCTGGTTCGTCGTGCTCGACTCGGGCGAGGTCGTCGTCGAAGAGGGCGAGATCGACGCCCGCCTCGTCTCGTCGATCGCGCTCGCGGCTCCGTTTCGGGGCCACGCGGTCCGCCGGGACGCAGGGATCTGGGTGGTCGGAGCCTCGAGGATCCGAACGGTTGCGCTCGTCGACGACCCGGGTGGCAGCTCCGTGGAGCTCGCCTGGGACGGCCGTGAGCGCAGCGTCCGGATCGACGGCGAGCCGACGCTCGCCGGCGTGCCGGAGCTCGAGCGCCTCGGCGCCGAGCGCCACGCGGCCTACGTCGTGACCGCGGCGCGCCTCGAAGGCTCGACCTGGGAGGTCTTCGTCGCGCCGCTATGAGAGCGGGCCGGAGCGCCAGCTGACGGTCGCGCCCTTCGCCCACCCGGACCCGAGGCTGTCGGTGGAGAAAGGAAGCGGCTGCCACGCCTTCACGGCACTGACCTGCAACAGCGAGTCGGCGCCGCTCGAGACGACGTGCGCGCGCACCTGGGTGCCCTTCCGGTACACGACCGTGCCCTGCCGGTAGTCCAGCACGACGCCGCCGGTCGGGAGGGTGACGGTGCTCGTACCGACGGTCACAGTGCGCCCGACCTGCACCACCGGCCCGGGCAGCGCGAGGGCGATCGCGGCGACCGTTGCCGGCGCCTGCTGGCTCGTCGCGACGATCTGGCCCGAGCGAGAGAGCGTCACGACGCGACCGTCGGCGAGCGCGGCCGCGACACGGCTCTGTCCCGGCCCCGCGCCGGCGGCGAGCAGCCGCACGGGGCTGCCGAGGTCGGCGCGAAAGATCCGTGCGCCGTTCTCCCCCACGTAGGTCACCGTTCCGCCGACGGCGTAGGGGACGCCTTCGCGCGTGCCGTTCCCGAGGACGATCTCCGGCGGGCCACCCGTCTCGGACGACGCGAACGCGAGCCTCAGCGGCGCCGCGTGTGTCGGAGTCGCGGTCCAGAGCTGGTAGTCCGTGATGTTGCCGCCCACGTTCGTGACCCAGAAGACGCGCCGTCCCGAGGTCGCGACCTGCGCGATCCCGAAGCCGCCGCTGAATCCCTCCTCGCAGCCGACGATCGTCCTCGACCCGAACGTCCAGAGACCGCGGCTGCCCGTGTCCCAGAGCCTGACCGTCCCGCAGTTGGCCTTCGTCCGTCCGACGGCGTAGACGACGGAGCGGCCGGTGACCGACAGCGCGGAGACGGGCGCGCCGTTCGCGACGCTGCGGCCCGGCGTGAGCAGCGCTCCGGCAGTGCCCGACAGCGCGAGGGCCCCGAGTGCGGTGAGAGCGACGGCGATCGTCTTCACGTGCGCATCATGCGCGCGCGTCCGTGAAGGACACGTGATGGGATCGTTCGGAAACGTCGGCGCGCCGGTCGCGCGCCCCGAACCCGGTACCCTCTATCCATGCCTACCGCGAGCTTTGGCAGGTTCGAGAAGGTCCTCCGCATCGGCGTGGGACGGCGCCTCAAGCGCCTCGCCGAGCAGGCTGCCTACATCACCTCGCTCGAGCCCGACTTCGAGGATCTCAGCGACGACGAGCTGCTCGCGAAGACCGCCGAGTTCAAGGAACGGATCGCGAACGGCGAGTCGGTCGACGATGTCCTCTACGAGGCGTTCGCCGCCGTGCGCGAGGCACGCAAGCGCGAATCGGGTCAACGGTTGTTCGACGTCCAGCTGATGGGCGGGATCGCGCTCCACGAGGGCGGCATCGCCGAGATGAAGACCGGCGAGGGCAAGACCTTCGTGGCGAGCGCGCCGCTGTACCTGAACGCGCTTTCGGGCGAGAACGTCCATCTCGTGACGGTCAACGACTACCTCGCCAAGCGCGACGCCGAGTGGAACAAGCCCGTCTTCGACCGGCTGGGTGTCTCCGTCGCCGCGATCGAGAACATGATGCCGTTCGCCAGCCGCCGCGAGGCGTACGCGGCCGACATCACGTACGGGACGAACTCCGAGTTCGGCTTCGACTACTTGCGCGACAACATGGCCGTCTCGCTCGACGGGACCGTGCAGCGCGGCCACACGTTCGCGATCGTGGACGAGGTCGACTCGATCCTGATCGACGAGGCGCGGACGCCGCTCATCATCTCCGGCGAGCCGGAGACTGCCGCGAAGACGTACTACGACTTCGCGCGCGTGGTTCGCGAGCTCGAGGGGGCGCCGCTCACACGGAAGGTGATGAAGGGCGAGGACGAGACCGAGCTCTCCGGCGCCGACTTCCTCTACGACGAGAAGTTCAAGACCGTCTCGCCCGCGCAGACGGCGCTCGACAAGGTCGAGCGCGCGCTCGGGATCGACAACCTCTACGACCCCCGGAACGTCCAGCTCGTCAACCACCTGACGCAGGCGCTGAAGGCGGAGTCGCTCTACAAGCGCGACGTCGACTACGTCGTCCAGGACGACGAGGTGAAGATCGTCGACGAGTTCACGGGTCGCATCATGGAGGGCCGCCGCTGGAGCGAGGGCCTGCATCAGGCGATCGAGGCGAAGGAGGGCGTCGCGATCCGCGAGGAGAACGTCACGCTCGCGACGATCACGCTCCAGAACTACTTCCGCCTCTACGAGAAGCTCGCGGGCATGACCGGGACGGCGAAGACGGAGGAGAAGGAGTTCGTCGAGATCTACAACCTCCACGTCGTCGAGATCCCGACCAACGTCCCTGTCGCACGCGCCGACGAGAACGACTTCATCTTCAAGTCGAAGGAGGCGAAGTGGGACGCGGTGGTCGAGGACATCGTCGAGCGCCACGAGAAGGGGCAGCCCGTGCTCGTCGGCACGATCGCGGTCGAGACCTCCGAGTACCTCGCGGAGCTGCTCACGCGGCGCGGGATCCCGCACAACGTCCTGAACGCGAAGGAGCACGAGCGCGAGGGCCAGATCATCACGGACGCGGGGCAGCCGGGCGCGGTCACGATCGCGACGAACATGGCGGGCCGTGGCGTCGACATCAAGCTCGGCGAGGGCGTGATCGACCTCGGTGGGCTGTACGTGCTCGGCACCGAGCGCCACGAGTCGCGCCGCATCGACAACCAGCTCCGCGGCCGGTCGGGCCGCCAGGGCGATCCGGGGGAGACCCGGTTCTACCTCTCCGCGCAGGACGATCTCGTCCGGCTGTTCGCCGGCGATCGCATCCACGGGATCATGGAGCGCTTCAAGATCCCGGACGATCAGCCGATGGAGGCGTCGATCCTCTCGCGTCAGATCGAGAACGCGCAGAAGAAGGTCGAGGAACAGAACTTCGTCTCGCGGAAGAACGTCCTCAAGTACGACGACGTGATGAACACGCAGCGCATGGTCATCTACGACCAGCGCCGCCGCGTGCTCGAGGGAGACGACCTGTCCGACGAGATCCGGGGTTGGGTCGAGGAGGTCGTCGGTGCGAACGTGAGCCAGTTCACGGATGCCGAGACGGCCGAGGAGTGGGACCTCACCGGGCTCACGGCGCAGATGCACGCGCTGTACGGCACGGACGTCACGGTGGAGGAGCTCGCGGAGGAGATCGACGTCGACAGCCGCGAGGCGCTCGTCGACGAGTTCGTGGGCGACGCGCTCGACACGTATGCGGAGCGTGAGGAGTCGTTCGGCCCGGAGCTCATGCGCGAGATCGAGCGGTACGTGATCCTCCAGATCGTCGACACCCGCTGGCGCGAGCACCTCGAGTCGATGGACTACCTCCGCGAGGGCGTGCATCTCCGCGCGATGGCTCAGAAGGACCCGCTCGTGGAGTACCGCGGCGAGGGGCACGTGATGTTCGAGGAGCTCTCCCGCGTGATCCGCGAAGAGGTCGTGCTGACGCTGTTCCACGTCGAGGTGGAGCGCGACGAGGCCGAGCAGCAGCTCCAGCCCGTCGCTGCGCCGCAGGCGCTCGCCTACGAGCACGAGCAGCTGCAGGGCGCCGACGCGATCGCGGCCGCGGGCGGCGGTCTCGCGACGGCGCTCGCGCCCCCACCGGAGATGACCGCCATGGGCACACCGAAGCCGGTGGTCAACGAGCACCGCGACATCGGGCGCAACGACCCGTGCTGGTGCGGCTCGGGCAAGAAGTACAAGCGCTGTCACGGCGCGTAGAGCCGGCCGGCGGTCTGGGCGAGCGGGAGGAGCACAGCTTTCGCGGGCG
>DASUZN010000223.1:0-4590 GCA_036376855.1 Gaiella sp.
GATCCTCGACGAGGAGTCGCGCTCGGACACGTACCCGTACATCGACGTGAAGGAGAACGACGTCGACCTCGGTCACGAGGCAACCGTCTCCAAGATCGGCGAGGAGCAGCTCTTCTACCTCATGAGCCGCGGGCTCTCGGAGGCCGAGGCGAGCGCGATGATCGTCGCCGGCTTCGTCGAGCCGATCACGAAGGAGCTCCCGCTCGAGTACGCGGTCGAGATGAACCGGCTGATCCAGCTGCAGATGGAGGGCTCTGTCGGCTGACGCCGGCAGAGCCTGGAAGACCTTGGACATCACCAGGGCCGACTTCGTCGCGGTGCCGTCGACCGACTGGGAGCGGTCGCGCGCGTTCTACGTCGACACGCTCGGGCTCCGGCCGGACGAGCACGCGCAGGCCGAGTTCTGGGCCGGCGACCAGTGCTTCGGAATCTGGGAGCCCGCGGGCTTCGGGATGGAGTTCGCGCCGCAGCGAAACGGGCACATCGCCTTCGCGGTCGAGGATGTCGCGTCGGCCCGAGAAGAGCTCGAGGCGGAGGGCGTGGAGTTCTTCGGCGAGACGCTCGACAGTGGCGTCTGCCACATGGCGTTCTTCCGCGACCCGGACGGCAACGACCTGATGCTCCACCACCGCTACGCGCCGCGCGCCGAAGGGAGGACGGACTCGTGATCACCGTCGAGCGGAGCGACTTCGTCTCGGTCCCGGTGACCGACCTCGAGCGGTCGAAGGCCTTCTACGCGGACACGCTCGGCCTCGAGCAGATCGGCCACGGCGGATGGCCTGAGTTCTCTCTCGGCGAGAACGTGAGCCTCTACCTGCTGGACCCGACCAACATCGGGCAGACCTTCCAGGGGCCGCACACTGCGCCGATCGCGCTCCGCGTCCCGAACGTCGAGGAGGCGCGCAAGGCGCTCGAGGCGAAGGGCGTCGAGTTCGCCGGCGAAACGTTCGACACCGGCGTCTGCCACATGGCCCACTTCCACGATCCCGACGGCAACACGCTGATGCTCCACCGGAGGTACGCGCCGCATGAGGACTGAGCTCCTCGAGCGCTACCGGTCGCTCACGCTGCCCACGACGCGCGACGAGCACTGGCGCTTCACGAACCTCGAGGGGTTCGACCCCGACGCGTGGACGGCAGACGCGTCGTCCACTGTCGCCGTGCCCTCGATGCTCGACCTCGACGTCGCTGCCGCCGCGACGATCGACGAGTCGGGAATCTCGGTGTCCGAGGTGTCCGCCACCGGAATCCGCTTCGAGCCGCTCACGGACGACCATCCGCTCCTCGGCTCACTCGTGAAGCCGGACGACAAGTTCCGCGCCCAGAACGCTGCGGTGTGGGAGCACGGCCTGCTCGTCCACGTCCCCGCCGGCGTCGAGCTCTCGAAGCCGCTGTACCTGCGCGTCGCGAGCGGCGTGCCCGGCGGTGCGCTCTTCTGGCGCGTGCTCGTCGTCGCCGAGCCAGGGTCGCGCTTCACGGTCGTCCAGGAGCTCACCTCCGGCGACGAGCAGCTCGAGGCGTACGTGAACGGCGTCGTCGAGGTCGTCGTCCACGACGGCGCGAAGGCCGAGATCGTGAACCTTCAGCGGCTCTCCTCGAAGGCCTGGCTCTTCGCGTCGTGCCATGCGCGGGTCGAGCGCGACGCGGAGCTCGACTGGGTCGAGGGCGGCTTCGGGTCGTCCCGCGGCAAGGTCTGGATCCAGAACGACCTCGCCGATCGCGGCGCGACGTCCCGCGTGACCGGCGCCTACTTCGCCGACGGGTCGCAGCACCTCGACTACGACACGTACCAGCTCCACCAGGCGCCCGACACGACGTCGGACTTCGCCTTCAAGGGCGCGCTCCGCGATCAGGCGGCGACGGTCTGGCGCGGGATGATCCGCGTCGAGGAAGGCGCGCAGAAGACGAATGCCTACCAGGAGAACCGCAACCTCCTGCTCTCGAAGACGGCCACCGCGAACTCGATCCCCGGGCTCGAGATCCTCGCCAACGACGTGCGCTGCACGCACGGTGCGACGCTCTCCCAGGTCGACCGCGAGCAGCTCTTCTACCTGATGGCGCGCGGCCTCCCCCGCTCGGACGCCGAGCGGCTGATCGTGCGCGGCTTCTTCCAGGACGTGCTCGACCGGATCGAGCTCGACCCGGTACGCGAGGCGCTCGGCGCCGCGCTCGAGGCCCGCATCCCTGGAAGCTAGCTCGCAAGCGGTATTCCGCAGGAGCGGAATCCCGCCGCTTGATCCCCCGCCGATGGCGGGGGCACTTGCCTGAAGGCGCACGCTGTCGCGGTCGCAACTGCCTCGTTGCGACGTGATGTGACTTCATGCGTGCAAGGATTCCGCTGTGCCCCACTGTTGTGCCGGCGAGTCGCTCGACATCTTCGGGGAGAAGAGCGCCCGTCGGGAGCTCAGGCGGTACCTCCGTAAGGGCCTGGGCGGAAGCGACGCACCGCAGATCGCCGACTGGGCCGAGGAGCAGGGACTCGACGGCGCGACCGTCATGGAGGTGGGCGGCGGCATCGGCCAGATCCAGGTCGAGTTGCTTCGCCGCGGCGCGGAGCGGGGGACAGTCGTCGAGGTCGTGTCGGGCTACCGGGGGCCGGCGGACGAGCTTGCCGGTGCGGTCGGCGTCGCAGATCGGAGCGTCTTCGTGCTCGCCGACCTCCTCGAGACGCCCGACGCCGTCGACTCCGTGGACGTCGTCGTCCTCCGTCGCGTCGTGTGCTGCTCGGCAAACGGGCCTGAGCTCCTGGGCATCGCCGCAGGGAAGGCCCGTCGCACGCTGCTCGTGAGCTACCCACGAGCGACGAGGGCAAACAGGTCGTTCGCCCGCGTGCAGAACGTGTTCTTCGCGCTCGTGCGCAAGCGGTTCCGGATCTTCGTCCATCCACCGGAGCAGCTCGAGCGCGCGGCGGTCGGTCACGGTCTGGCCCGCACCCGCACGACTCGCGGGCCGATCTGGGAGACGGCGCAGTTCGACGTCGCCGGCGCGTCCTGACAGATTCCTGACACCCTCCTCAGGGTCTGCTGACGACGCCGTCGTAGGGTCAAGACATGCGCTTCGTCGCGATTCTCGGACTGCTCGCGGCCATCGCGATCCTCGTCTTCTAAGAATCGCGATCCTCGTCTTCTAAGACGAGGGGCGAGGCTGAAGCCACGCCCCGAGGTGCGTGCGCAGGCGTAGGCTTGGCGCCATGGAGATCGGGCTGTTCCCGCTCGGGATCGTCCTGTTACCCACGGAGCAGGTTCCGCTCCACATCTTCGAGCCGCGCTACCGCGAGCTCATCGCCGAGTGCATCGACGGCGAGCAGCCGTTCGGCCTCGTCTACGCGGACGACGACGGCCTGCGCCGAACGGGAACGTTGGCGAGCGTCGTCGAGGTCGTGGAGCGCTTCGAGGACGGCCGACTGAACATCGTCGTCGAGGGAGGTGACCGGTTCCGTCTCCTCGGGCTCACCGACGGACGGAGCTTCCACACCGGCACGGTGGAGCCGCTGGCCGACAACGACGACCCTCCGGAACCGGCCGACGTGACGCGAGGGATCGGTCTCTTCGCACAGCTGGTCGAGCTCACCGGCGCGGAGGTCGAGGTGCCGGCGGAGGACATCTCCCAGCCGTCGTTCTCGCTCGCGTCGAGGTTCGAGCTCGCCCCCGAGCTGAAGCTGGAGTTGCTCGAGGGGACGAGCGAGCGCCTTCGCCTGAAGCGGCTCTGCGAGATCCTCGAGACCGTCGCCACTGCCGTCCAGCACCAGCGGGAGACGGCCGAGCTCGCGTCGCGGAACGGGCACGTGCACCCTCGCCGCAGCTGAGCTTCCTCGCTGCGACAGAGCCGGAACGGCTGCTGGCTACGATGGCCCTGTGACCTCCACTGCGCTTCCCGCGCTCGACGCGCACCGGCTGCGGGCCGACTTCGCCGTCTACGACGAGCTCTTCGACGGACGCCCCGTCGCGTTCCTCGACTCGGCGGCGTCGACGCAGAAGCCGCGCCAGGTGCTCGATCGGATGCGCACGTTCTACGAGCACGAGTACGCGAACGTGCACCGCGGCGTCTACCGGCTCGCAGAGCGGGCGACGGAGGGCTTCGAGGGCGCGCGCCGCACGGTCGCAGGCTTGCTCAACGCGCCGTCCGAGAAGGAGATCGTCTTCACGCGGAGCGCGACCGAGGCGATCAACCTGATCGCCTACGCGTGGGGGCTCGACAACCTCGGTCCTGGCGACGTCGTCGTGATCACGGAGCTCGAGCACCACTCGAACTTCGTGCCGTGGCAGTTCATCGCGCACAGGACCGGCGCGAGCTTCCGCAACATCCCGATCGACGACCTCGGCGAGCTCCAGCTCGACGCGCTCGACTCGATCGCGCGGGAGGGCAACGTGAAGGTGGTCGCCAACAACCTCGTCTCGAACACGCTCGGCACGATCAACCCGGTCGAGACGCTCGCCGCGTGGGCGCACGAGCAGGGTGCGATCATGGTCGTCGACGCCGCCCAGGCCGCGCCGCACCGCCGTGTCGACGTGCAGGCGCTGGACGCCGACTTCGTCGCCATCTCGTCGCACAAGCTGTGCGGGCCGTCGGGCATCGGCGCGCTCTGGGGCA
>DASUZN010000224.1:0-3906 GCA_036376855.1 Gaiella sp.
CCCATCACGAGCACGACGTCGTCGGCGACGGCCGGCGCGGCGCCGGTGCGGACGCGTGGCGAGGGCGCCGCGCGCTCCCGCTCGCCGGCGGTGAGCTCGAGCGTTGCCGCACGTGCCGCCGAGCGCGCGGTCTCCGGCCGGCGCGCGCCCGGGATCGCGATCACCTTCGGGCCGAGGCCGAGCAGCCAGGCGAGCGCGACCTCGGCGGGCGTCGCGTCGTGGGCCTCGGCCACCACACGCAGCTCCGGCCGGCGAGCGAGGGCAGGCGCGCGGCGCGGCCCGCCGAGCGGAGAGTGGGCGATCAGCGCCAAACCCGTCTCCGCGCATCGCTCGACCACGCCGCCGCGGAGCGCCCGGTCGTCGACGACGCTCAGGGGAACCTGCACCGCCGCGATCGGAGCGAGCTCGAGCGCCTCGTCGAGCTGGGAGCGATTGACGTTCGCCACCCCGACGCGCCTCACGAGCCCGTCGTCGACGAGCCGGGCGAGCGCCCGCATCGAGGTCCGCCACGGTGTCCGCGGATCGGGCGCGTGGAGCAGGTAGAGGTCGATCGGGAGCCCGTCCAGCGCCTCGAGACTCGCCTCGCAGTCCGCGCGGATCGCCTTCGCGCGGCCGTCGGGGACCCACGCGCCGCCCGGTCGCGCCATGCCGCCCTTCGTCACGATCCGTGCGGTCGTCTCCGCGCGGCACGCGCGAAGAGCGTGTGCGAGAAGCCGCTCGTTGTCACCGTACGACCGTGCCGTGTCGAACACGGTGATGCCGGCGGCGGCGGCAGCTGCGACGGTCTCGAGCGCCTGCTGCTCGTCACGGGTCTCGCCGGTCGAGAGCCGCATGCAGCCGAGCCCGATCCGCAATGCCCTCTGGCCGGGCCACCCGGATGTGGTCGGATCGCCGTCGATCGCCTCATGGTGCCGTTCAGGTTGAAGAAAATACCCCTGAGGGGTATCATGCGGATATGGAGAACAACAGCGACACGAAGCTGTACCTCGTCCTGGGGATGCATTGCGACCACTGCGCCGCGGCGGTCGAGGAAGAGGTGTCCGCCGTCGCCGGGGTCGAGTCGGTGACGGTCGACCTCGAGACGAAGCGCGTCGAGGTGTCGGGCGAGGCGCTCGACGACATCGCGATCCGAGCCGCGATCGAGGAAGCCGGGTACGAGGCGGCCTGATGACGGTCGCCTCCCCCGAGAAGCAGAGGCTACGGCTCGATGTCGAGGGCATGACCTGCGCCTCGTGCGCGGCGCGGATCGAGCGCAAGCTCAACAAGCTCGACGGCGTCGAGGCGACGGTCAACTACGCGACCGAGGCGGCGTCGGTGTCGTTCGACCCGGCGTCGGTGTCGGTCGACGATCTCATCGCGACGGTCGAGGCGACCGGCTACCACGCCGCGCTGCCGAGTGACGTCACCGAGACGCCCGACGCCGCCCGCGCCGTGCGGACGCGGCTCGCCGTCGCGGCGCTGCTGACGATGCCGCTCGTCGCGATCACGATGGTGCCGCCGTTCCAGTTCGACGGCTGGGAGTGGGTGGCGCTGGTGCTCGCGACACCGGTTGTCTTCTGGGCCGGCGCCGGATTCCACCGCGCGACCCTCCTGAACGCACGGCACGGCGCCGCGACGATGGACACGCTGATCTCGGTCGGGACGCTGGCTGCCTGGACGTGGTCGACGGTCGTGCTCGTCGGCGGCATCGACGCGCACACCTACTTCGAAGTCGCCGCCGTGATCACGACGCTGATCCTGCTCGGCCGCTGGCTCGAGCTTCGCGCGCGCGGCCGCTCGGGCGAGGCGATCCGCGCGCTTCTCGAATTGGGCGCGAAGGAAGCACGCGTGCTGCGGGACGGCGAGGAGGTGCTCGTGCCGGTGGAGCAACTGGCGGTCGGCGACCTGTTCGTCGTCCGGCCCGGGGAGAAGATCGCGACCGACGGCGTCGTCGTCGAGGGCGCCTCTGCCGTCGACCAGTCGATGCTGACCGGCGAGCCCGTGCCGGTCGAGGTCGGGCCGGGCGCCGACGTCGCGGGCGCGACGATCAACGCCTCGGGGCGGCTCGTCGTCCGCGCGACCAAGGTCGGCGCGGACACCGCGCTCGCGCAGATCGCACGACTCGTCGCCGACGCGCAGGCGGGGAAGGCGCCGATCCAGCGGCTCGTCGACCGCGTCTCGGCCGTGTTCGTGCCGGTCGTGATCGGGATCGCGCTCGCGACGCTCGCGGGCTGGCTCGTGCTCACGGGAGACGTCTCGGCCGCGTTCACCGCCGCCGTCGCGGTGCTGATCATCGCCTGCCCATGCGCTCTCGGTCTCGCCACCCCGACGGCGCTGATGGTCGGCACGGGGCGCGGCGCGCAGCTCGGGATTCTGATCAAGGGGCCCGAGGTGCTCGAGCAGACCCGGCGGATCACGACGATCGTGCTCGACAAGACCGGCACCGTGACAGAGGGGCGCATGTGGGTCGAGGACGCCGTCCCGGCCGACGGGATCGAGCGTGACGAGCTGCTGCGCCTCGCCGGCGCCGCCGAGGCCGCGAGCGAGCATCCGATCGCGCAGGCGATCGCCGCGTTCGCGCGCGAGACGTCCGGGCCGCTGCCCGCCGTCGAGAGCTTCGCGAATCGCGCGGGTCTCGGGGTCGAGGCCGTCGTCGACGGGCGGGCGGTGGTCGTCGGACGGCCGGCGATGCTTGCCGAGTGGGCGGTCGAGCTCGACGCGGCGCTTGCCGAGCGGTTCGCCGAGGAAGAGGGACGCGGGCGCACGGTCGTCGCGGCCGCCGTCGACGGGAAGGCTGCAGGCCTCTTCGTCGTCGCCGACCGGCTCAAGCCGACGTCGGCGACCGCGGTCTCGGAGCTCCGTCGGCTCGGGCTCGAGCCGGTCCTGCTGACCGGCGACAACGAGCGCACGGCGCGCACGGTGGCGGACGAGGTCGGGATCGAGCGCGTCCGCGCGAACGTTCTCCCGGGCGACAAGAGCGCGGAGGTGGAGGCGCTGCAGTCAGCGGGTGAGGTCGTCGCCATGGTCGGCGACGGCGTCAACGACGCGCCCGCGCTCGCGCAGGCCGATCTCGGGCTCGCGATCGGCACCGGGACCGACGTCGCGATCGAGGCGAGCGACCTGACGCTCGTGTCGGGCGACCTGCGCGCGGCCGCCGACGCGATCCGGCTCTCGCGGCGGACGCTCGGCACGATCAAGGGCAACCTCTTCTGGGCGTTCGCCTACAACGTCGCCGCGATCCCGCTCGCGGTGGCGGGTCTCCTGAGCCCCGTCGTGGCCGCCGCCGCCATGGCGTTCTCGAGCGTCTTCGTCGTCACGAACAGCCTGCGCCTCAAGCGATTCCGCTCGATCCGGGAGGTCACCTGATGCACGGCTACGCGAAGGACAAGGACGCGCTCACGAAGCGGCTGCACCGGATCGAGGGACAGGTGCGAGGCGTCGAGAGGATGATCGAGGAGGACCGCTACTGCATCGACGTCCTCACGCAGATCGCCGCCGTCAAGACGGCGCTCGAGGGCGTCGCCACGAAGGTGCTCGAAGACCACGTCACGCATTGCGTGGCCGCGGCGCTCGCGTCCGGGGATGCCGCGGTCGCGGGCGAGAAGAGCGAGGAGCTGCTCGCCGCGGTGCAGCGCTTCTCCCGCACGCGCTGAGGTTCAAGTCGCGAGCGCGAGGGCGACGAGGGTCGGGAGGACGATCCAGACGCCGGCCATGAGCACGATCGCGACGATCGCGAAGGTGCGGCACCCGTCCTTCGGCGGCTCCCCGCAGTGGCCGATGTCGTCCCAGACCGCGCGGAGCGGCTCGCGTACCGAGAGGTGGATCCGGCTGCTCGCGAGCGCGGTCCCGCGGAGCACGATCCACGAGAGACCCACACCCACGAGGCCCCCGACGACCCCGACGACCAGCGCGATCCACCAGCTCGCG
>DASUZN010000225.1:0-3495 GCA_036376855.1 Gaiella sp.
GCGCTCGACCTCCGGTCTCGTGTACTCGCAGGTGTCGAACCACGTGCCGTCGTCGCGCGTCCCCTTCTCGCCGAAGTAGAGGCCGCCGACGAGCTCGCGGACGATCACGAGGTCGATCCCCTCGGCGCGGGCCGGCCGAAGGTTCGCGTAGACGCCGAGCTCCCGGCGCAGGCCGAGCAGGCCCTGCTCGGGCCGCACCGCCTGCCCTTCGAGCTCCGGCAGGCCGACCGCGGCGAGGAGCACCGCCTCCGCCTCGCGGCAGGCAGCGAGCGTCTCGTCGGGGAGTGGCGTGCCCTGCGCGAGGATCGCGTTGCCGCCGAACGCGTGCTCGGAGTGCGCGATCCCGAGCGCGTCGAGGACGCGGACAGCCTCGGCCGTCACCTCGGGCCCGATCCCGTCGCCGGGAAGGACGGCGACGGTCACGCGATCCCGAGGGCGTGCTCGTACGCCGCGATCGCGTCCTCGTGCTGCAGCGTGAGGGCGATCTCGTCGAGGCCGTGCAGGATCCTGTCGCGCGTCGTCTCGTCGAAGTCGAAGGGCACCTCGCGGCCGTCGGGGGCGACGATCACCCGACGCTCGAGGTCGACGCTCATCTCCGAGCCGGTGTCGAGGTCGACGCTCTCCATCAGCCGCTCGATCTCGTCGGCAGGAACGGAGATCGCGAGCATCCCGATCTTCCCGGCATTGGTGCGAAAGATGTCGCCGAACGACGGGGCGATGACCGCGTCGAACCCGTAGTCCTGCAACGCCCAGGCGGCGTGCTCACGCGAGGAGCCGCAGCCGAAGTTTCGCCCCGCAAGCAGGATCGACGCGCCCCGGAACTCCTGCCGGTTGAGCTCGAAGCCGGGGCGCTCCGCGCCGTCCTCGTCGAGGCGCCAGTCGTAGAAGAGAAACTGGCCGTATCCCGTGCGCTCGATGCGCTTCAGGAACTGCTTCGGGATGATCTGGTCGGTATCGACGTCCGGGCGGTCGAGGACGGCGACGCGGCCCGTCACCTCGCGAAGCGGCTTCATGCGGTCACGGGCTCGCGGTCGAGCGTGCGCACGTCCACGAATCTGCCGTGGAGCGCGGCCGCGGCGGCCATCTGCGGGCTGACGAGGTGCGTCCGCCCGCCCCGACCCTGCCGGCCCTCGAAGTTCCTGTTCGACGTCGAGGCGCAGCGCTCGCCGGGCGCGAGGATGTCCGGGTTCATGCCGAGGCACATCGAGCATCCGGCGAGGCGCCACTCGAACCCCGCGTCGAGGAACACGCGGTCGAGCCCCTCGTCCTCTGCCTGACGGCGCACCGTGGCCGAGCCCGGGACGACGAGCGCCTTCACCCGCTCGTCGACCTTGTGCCCCGCGACGACCGCGGCCGCCGCGCGGAGGTCCTCGATCCGCGCATTCGTGCAGGAGCCGATGAAGACCCGGTCGACGTGGATGTCCTCGATGCGCTGGCCGGCGCGCAGATCCATGTACCGAAGCGCGTGCTCCGCCGCGATCCTGTCGTCCGCGTCGTCGAACGAGGCGGGGTCGGGGACGGCCCCCGTGACCGGGACGACCATGCCGGGGTTCGTGCCCCAGGTGACCTGCGGCACGAGCTCGGCGACGTCGACAACGACGTGCGCGTCGTAATCCGCGCCCGGGTCGCTCGCGAGCGAGCGCCAGTCCTCGACGGCGCGCTCCCAGTCGGCGCCCTGCGGTGCGTGCTCGCGTCCCTCGAGGTAGGCGAAGGTCGTCTCGTCGGGAGCGATCATCCCCGCCCGCGCGCCCCACTCGATCGACATGTTGCAGACGGTCATACGCTCCTCCATCGAGAGCGCGCGGATCGCCTCGCCCGCGTACTCGACGACGTGGCCGACGCCGCCGTCGACGCCGACCTGGCCGATCGCGCCGAGGATCACGTCCTTGGCGGTCAGACCCGGGGGCAGCTCGCCGGCGAGCTCGAGGAGCATCGTCCGCGGGCGCTGCTGGTAGAGCGTCTGCGTCGCGAGGACGTGCTCGACCTCGGAGGTGCCGATCCCGAACGCGAGCGCACCGAACGCGCCGTGGGTCGACGTGTGGCTGTCGCCGCACACGATCGTCTTGCCCGGCTGCGTCAGCCCGAGCTCCGGGCCGATCACGTGGACGATCCCCTCGTGCCCGGAGCCCGTGCCATGGAGCCGGATCCCGAACTCCTCGGTGTTGGCACGGAGCGTGTCGAGCTGCGCCTTCGCCATCGGATCGCTGACCGGTCCTGGAAGCGTGGGAACGTTGTGGTCCATCGTCGCGACCGTCAAATCGGGGCGACGAACGCGCCGTCCGGCGAGCCGGAGCCCCTCGAACGCCTGCGGCGAGGTCACCTCGTGGACGAGGTGCAGGTCGACGTAGAGCAGCGCCGGACCGCCCTCCTCCTCGAGGACGACGTGCCGCTCCCAGACCTTCTCGAAGAGGGTCTTCGCCATCCCGCCAGCGTACCCCGGAGACGCTACGCGGCAGCCTGCCGCGCGTCGAGGAACGCGTCGGCGTCGGCGGTGATGTGCTCGGGTCGATACGTGAACGAGATCGGAGCCAGCGTCTTCAGGCCGTCGCCCGTGACGAGGAGGACGACGCGGTCGTCACGACCGACCTCGCCGGCGTCCACCGCCGCCCTGAGCGCTCCGAGCGTCACGCCCGTGGCCGTCTCGCCGAACACGCCTGTCGTCTGCGCGAGCAGCGCCATGTTCTCGCCGACCGCGTCCTCCGGCACGGCGTGGATCGCGCCGCCCGTCTCCCGCGCGGTGGCGACGGCGAAGTCGCCGTCGGCCGGGCTCCCGATCGCCAGGGAGCGGGCGATCGAGTCCGGGCGGACCGGCGTGACGGGCTTGCGGTCGCGGAACGCCGTCGCGACCGGCTGGCACCCCGCTGCCTGGCCGCCGATCTGCCGCGGTGCAGGCCCGTCGAGCAGGCCGAGCTCGCGGAGCTCGGAGAACCCCTGGCCGACCTTGTGGAAGAGCGCGCCCGACGCGATCGGGATCGCGACGACGTCCGGGGCGCGCCAGCCGAGCTGCTCGGCGAGCTCGTAGGCGAGGGTCTTCGAGCCCTCCGCGTAGTACGAGCGGAGGTTGACGTTGACGAAGCCCCAGGGAAGCTCGAACGAGAGCTCGACGGAGAGCCGCGAGCAGTGGTCGTAGTGGCCGTCGACCGCATAGATCTTCGGCCCGTAGGCGGCCGCGGCGGCGAGCTTCTCCGGCTCGAGGTCGGCCGGCACGAAGACGGCGGCGTCCATCCCCTCGGCGGCCGCACGCGCCGCGACCGCTCCGGCGAGGTTGCCCGTCGAAGAGCAGGACAGCGTGTCGAAGCCGAGGTCCTGCGCCTTCCGAGCCGCGACCGCGACGACGCGGTCCTTGAAGGAGTGCGTCGGGTTCGCCGTGTCGAGCTTCAGCGCGAGGCTGCGCACGCCGAGCGCGGCGGCCAGCCGCGGGACGGGGACGAGCGGCGTCAGCCCCGGCGCGAGGTTGGCCGGCGACGGCGGCGCGACGGGCAGCAGGTCGGCGTA
>DASUZN010000226.1:0-3193 GCA_036376855.1 Gaiella sp.
CGGCGTCCGCGATGCCGCCGCGAAGGCGGGCACGCACGGCGCGACGACGGTCTTCGTCGTCGAGGACGAGGCGCTCGCCCCGCCGCTCCCGCAGCCGCGCGTGGATGCGCTCGAGGCGGTCGTCGCCGAGTCCGGTGCGGAGAACATCCTCTTTGCGGCCTCGGTGCTCGCGGCCGACGTCGCCTCCGGCCTCGCGGCGCGCCTCGAGGCCGGTCTCAACTGGGACCTCACGGACCTCCGGGCGGAGGACGGGGAGCTCGTCGGCACGCGCCCGGCGCTCGGCGACACGGTGCTCGTCGAGGTCGGTTGGACGTCGACGCCGCGCATCGGCATCGTCCGCTCGGGGACGTTCGATCCGGTCGAGTCCGGCGGCACGGCCGACGTGCGCGAGGTCTCGGCCACGTTCCAGGACTTCTCGACGCAGGCACGGCTCGTCGACCACCTCCAGGAGGAGTCGAGCGGGCCGTCGATCGAGGACGCCGACGTGATCGTCGCGGGCGGACGAGGGCTCGGCGCGCCGGAGGGCTTCTCGCTCTGCGAGGAGCTCGCGTCGGCGCTCGGCGGCGCCGTCGCTGCGACCCGAGCGGTGGTGGACGCCGGCTGGTACCCGTACTCGGCGCAGGTCGGCCAGACCGGAAAGACCGTCTCGCCGAAGCTCTACATCGCGCTCGGGATCTCCGGCGCGATCCAGCACAAGGTCGGGATGCAGGGGTCGGGCACGATCGTCGCGATAAACAAGGACCCGAACGCGCCGATCTTCGACTTCGCGGATCTCGGCGTCGTCGGCGACTTGGCGCAGATCGCGCCGAAGCTGACCGAGCTCCTGCGGGCGCGCCAGTAGACCGATGAAGGGCGTCCGCCCGGCCGACTTCCCGCCTCCGTTCAGCGACGCCGAGGCGATCGGCCCGCCGACGGACGCGCCGGACGAGCGGATCGACGTCGGAATCCTGATCGTCGGCGGCGGCCCGGGCGGGCTCGCGTGCGCCGTCAGGCTCGGCCAGCTGCTCGAGGAGCACCCGGACCTGCGGGAGCAGCTCGGCGAGGTGCCCGTCGCAGTGCTCGAGAAGGGCAAGCAGCCCGGCTCGCACCTTCTGTCCGGCGCGGTGATGAATCCGCGCGCGATTCGCAAGCTGTTCGCGGGGCGACTCGCCATCGAGGAGATGCCCACGTACGGCGAGGTGGAGCACGAGGCCGTCTACCTGCTCACGAAGGGCAGGGCGCTTCGCATCCCGCCCCCGCCGACGATGATGAACCGCGGCAACTGGGTCGTCTCCGTCTCCGAGCTCGGGCGCTTCCTGGCCGAGCATGCGGAGGCGGGCGGCGCGATGATCCTGCCGGAGACCGCCGGTCAGACGCTGCTCGTCGACCACGGCCGCGTCGCCGGCGTCCGCACGGGCGACAAGGGGCGGGGCAAGGACGGGGAGCCGCTCCCGAACTTCGAGCCGGGCGTCGACGTGGCGGCGCGGATCACCGTGCTCGCCGAAGGAACCGCGGGCCACCTGACCACGGCGGCGATCGACCGCTTCGGGCTCCATGGGCGCAACCCGCAGATCTGGGCGCTCGGCGTCAAGGAGGTCTGGAGGGTCCCGAAGCCGCTGCGGCGGATCGTCCACACGATGGGCTGGCCGCTGCGCAAGCGTGCCCGCTACGGCGAGTTCGGCGGCTCCTGGATCTACCCGATGGGCGACGAGCACGTCTCGATCGGCTTCGTCGTAGGGCTCGAGTACGCCGACGTCGAGCTCTCCGCGCACGATCTCCTGCAGGAGTTCAAGACGCACCGGCTCGTCCGCAGGATCCTGCACGGCGGCGAGCGGGTCGCCTGGGGCGCCAAGACGATCACCGAGGGCGGCCTCCACTCGATCCCGTCGAAGCTCAACGCGCCGGGCCTACTGCTCGTCGGCGAGGGCGCCGGCCTCGTCAACGTGCCGCGGCTCAAGGGTGTGCACTACGCGATCGAGTCGGGGCGGCTCGCGGCCGAGGCGGCGATTGCGGCGCTGCAGCGCGGCGAGGTCTCGGGACGGAGGGGCGCGCTCGACCGCTACGACGAGGCCCTCCGCGCGAGCTACGTCTGGCAGGACCTGACCGAGGTGCGGAACATGCGTCAGGCCTTCGACAAGGGCTTCTACATGGGCGGGGCGCTCGCGAGCGCCATGACCGTGACGAAGGGGAAGCTCCCGCCGAAGGACTTCGAGACGCACCCGAACGCGGAGACGCCGCTCCTGCGGACGGGGCGCGCCGCCTCCTATCCGGCGCCGGACGGCTCCTACACGTTCGACAAGCTCTCGTCCGTCTTCGTCTCGGGCAACAGGACGCGCGACGACCAGCCGAGTCACATTCGCGTCGAGACGAGCGTGCCGCGCGACGTCGCCGAGATGTGGCACTGGATGTGCCCCGCGGAGGTCTACGAGGTGGGGAAGGACAACGGCGACGGCACCGTCGAGCTGCTCGTCAACCCGTCGAACTGCGTGCAGTGCGGCGCGATCAGCGCCAAGGGCGGCAGGCTGACGCCGCCCGAGGGCGGCTCGGGCCCCGAGTACACGGTTACCTAGAGTCGCCCCGCCGCGCCTCCCAGGCCTCGGCCATCGCGACGCGGTCGGCGAGCGTCGGGTGCGTGCCGAAGAGCAGCTGTGACCAAGCTGGCGGGCTCGGGTCACCGAGCGAGGTCGCCGCGAGCTCCCGGAAGAGGCCGCGCGCCGCAGCGGGGTCGCGCGTCCCCTGCAGCGCCTTCCAGTCGGCCTCGGCCTCCATGCGGCGGCTGACGAGATTCTGTGCGGGCGCCGCGACGAGTTGGAGAACCAGGACGGCGAGTAGGGCGAGCGGGATCGCTGCGGGCTCTCCCATTCCGCCGCGGCCTCGCGTCGCGAGCATCAGCACGAACGCGCCGGGAAGCGCGAAGAGCGTGAACCAGCCGATCGCCTTCGAGACGTGGTCGCTCGAGTGGTGCCCGAGCTCGTGTGCGAGGACGACGTCGACCTCACGGGGGGTGAAGCGTCCGTCGAGGAGGGTGTCCCAGAGCACGACCCTCCGCGACGGGCCGAGCCCGAACGCGTAGGCGTTCGCCAGGCTCGTGTCGCCGCTGACCCGCTGGACGCGGAGTGGGACGTCGCCGAGGCCCTGGGCGCCGCGGAACCGCTCGTAGGCGCGCTCGACGCGTGGACGGTCAACGGGCTCGAGGCCGGGAGTGAGGTAGGGC
>DASUZN010000227.1:0-7547 GCA_036376855.1 Gaiella sp.
GTCACGCGTTCGCGGACGCAGGACTGGTCGCCGAGGATCACGCGCGCGCCGATCGTCGCGCCCGCGAACACGATCGCCCCCGTCGAGATCACCGTCCCGTCACCCACGGTTGCGGGTGGCAGCGGCTCCCGCTTCGACGTCGAGCGGGGCGAGAGCGTCGGCTGCTTGCCGACGACGGCGTGCTCGAGCACCTTCACGCCCTCGCCGAGCACCGTGCCGGGATGGACGACGGCCGTCGGGTGGATCGTGGCGCTCACGCCGGCGCGCCCGTCCGAAGCGAGATCGTCAGCCGGTCGAGCGCCCTGACCACCGCCAGCCCGTCCCGCGCCTCGCGGTGGTCGCCGGGTCCTTCCTCGACGAGCCGCAGGAAGTGCTGCAGCTCCAGCCGCAGCGGCTCGTCGTTCGCGATCTTCGGGCTCGAGATGTCGCCCGTCCGCGTCCGCCACTCGCCGTAGGTCGACGCGGGCTCCCACGGCGCCTTCTCGTAGACGGTCACCTTCCGCTCGAGCTCCATGTCGTCGAAGACGGCCATCTTCTCGCGTCCGACGACGGTCATCTTCCGCATCTTGTGAGGATCCAGCCACGAGAGATGCATGTGCGCGACCTTGCCCGAGGGGAACCGCAGGAAGCAGAAGACGACGTCCTCGATCCCCTCCTGCAGGTAGTCCATGCCGTGCGCGACCGCCTCGCTCGGCTCCTCGCCGAGGAGCCAGAGGATCACGGACAGGTCGTGCACACCCAGCGACCAGAGCGCGTTCTCGTTGGAGCGGATCACGCCCAGGTTCTGCCGGTTCCCGTACACGCACGCGACCTCGCCGAGCTCGCCCGCGTCGACGAGCTCCTTCACTTTCCGCAGGCCCGGGTGATACAGCAGGAGGTGACCCGGCATGAGGACGAGGTCGCGCGCCTCGGCGAGCGCGACGAGCTCCTCCATCTCCTCGCCCCGCATCGCGGGCGGCTTCTCGACGAACACGTGCTTGCCCGCCTCGAGCGCCTGCTTCGCGAGGTCGTAGTGCGTCGGCACCGGGGTCGCGATCACCACCGCGTCGACCGTGTCGTCGGCGAGGAGGTCGACGAACGCGCCCGTCACGTGCGCGCCGGGGTATCGCTCGGTGTACTCGGCGCGTCGCGCCTCGTCGGTGTCGCAGACCCAGGCGAGGTCGGCGAGCTCACCGACGACGCGGACGACGTTCTTCCCCCACCCGCCGACGCCCGCATGGGCGACGCGGGGACTCAAAGCTTCCAGACCTTCTCGCTCGTGATCCCGGCGCGGCCGGTCGCGTTGCGCAGGTCGACGACGAGATGCGCGTCGTCCACGAGCTTGGCGTAGTCGATGCCCGAGTGCGCCGTAGCGATGACGACGGCGTCGTACGCGGTGGGCTCGAAGGGGACCGAGGCGAGCGCGATCCCGTCGGCCGCAAACGACGGCACGTGTGGGTCGTGGTAGCCGACCTCGGCGCCGGCGTTCTGGAGGAGCTCGATCAGCTTGACGGCCGGCGACTCGCGCCAATCGGAGATGTCGGCCTTGTACGCCACTCCGAGGACGAGGACGCGCGAGCCTGCGAGCGACTTGTGGGCGCCGTGGTTCAGCGCCTGCGAGACGCGCGAGCGGCAGTAGTACGGCATGTTCTGGTTGACCTCGCCCGCGAGCTCGATGAACCGCGTCGCGAAGTCGAACTCCCGCGCCTTCCAGGTGAGGTAGAAGGGGTCGATCGGGATGCAATGGCCGCCGAGGCCCGGCCCCGGCTGGAACGCGGCAAACCCGAACGGCTTCGTCGCGGCCGCGTCCACGACCTCCCAGATGTCGATTCCCATTCGGTCGCAAAGCTGAGCGAGCTCGTTGACGAGCGCGATGTTGACCGAGCGGTAGATGTTCTCGAGGAGCTTCGTGAGCTCGGCCGCCTCGGGCGACGAGACGCGGTGGATCGTGTCCACCGCAGATCCGTAGAGCGCGGCGGCCGCCTCGGTCGAGGCGTCGTCGATGCCGCCGACGACCTTCGGCACCGTCTTCGTCGTCCAGTCGGTCCGCCCGGGATCGACCCGCTCCGGCGAGAACGCGAGGTGGAAGTCCTTGCCGGCCACGAGGCCGGACTCGCGCTCGAGGATCGGGAGCACCTCGCCGCGCGTCGTCCCGGGATACGTCGTCGACTCGAGCACGACGAGCTGGCCTGGGCGCAGGCGCTTGCCGATCTCCGACGAGGCGTCGCGCACGATCGAGAGATCCGGTTCGCGCTGCTTGGAGAGCGGCGTCGGAAGCGCGATCAGGATCGCGTCCACGTCCCGCAGGACGTCGTAGTCCGTGGTCGCGCCGAGCCGGCGCTCCGAGACGAGCTCCGCCAGCAGCTCGGAGGAGACGTCCTCGATATAGCTGTCGCCGTTGCGGAGACGCTCGACGCGGCGCGCGTCGACGTCGACGAGGACGACGCGGCGTCCGGCCTCGGCGAACACCTGCGCGAGCGGGACGCCGACGTACCCCGCTCCGACGATCGCGACCTCGTACGTCGCGGCCTCGGGAGCGGCGTCCGGAGCGGTCGTCTCGGGCGTCCTCACAGCGCGCGAATGCTACCCACGCGACCTGACTTGTAACACCGACGTCACAAGCGGCTGGAGCCCGCCGACCGTTGATCGTCAGATCCCGCCGAGCGCGCTCGCGATCCGCTCGGCGGCGTGCCCGTCGCCGTAGAGCGTCGGCGCGCCGGGCGGGAACGCCGCAACGCGAACCGCCGCCGCGATCGCGTCGGGGTCGTCGTCGACGAGCACGTTCGCTCCCTGCTCCACGGTGTCGACCCACTCGGTCGAGGGGCGCATCGTCACGCACGGGACGCGATACCAGTACGCCTCCTTCTGGAGGCCGCCGGAATCGGTCGCGATCACCCGCCCCTGCGACGCGGCGGATGCGAAGGCGAGGTAGCCGAGCGGCTCCCGGAGCCCGACGTTCGGCGCGAGAGCGATTCCCTCGGCTCGGAGCACGGCCGCGGTGCGTGGGTGGGCCGGGAAGACGACCGGCTCGTCGAGGCGGGACAGCCCGTCCGCGATTCGCCGGAGCCGGGCGGGACGGACGTTTGCCTCGCGGTGGACGGTGGCGACGACATACGTGCCCGGCTCGTGCGGCGGCGCGACGCGTTCGCGCGCGATCGGCGCGAAGCGAAGCGTCGCATCGGCCATCACGTCGCCGACGACGAGCGCCGTTCCGCCCACGCCTTCGGCGGCCAGGGTCGCGACCGACCGCTCGTCGGGGCAGAGCAGGAGCGCCGCCAGCCGGTCGACCTCGATCCGCGCGCGCTCCTCCGGCATCGAGAGGTCGCCGCTTCGGAGCCCCGCCTCGACGTGGGCGACGGGGATGCCGACAGCGGCCGCCGCACGCGCGCCGGCGAGCGTCGAGTTCGTGTCGCCGAGAACGAGCACGGCGTCGGGACGCTCTGCGTCGACGACGGCGCGGACGGCGGGCGTCAGTGTCGCGACGTCGGCCGTCCGCAGGTCGAGTCGATGGGCGGGCTCCGGCAATCCGAGCTCCTCGAAGAAGACCTGCGAGAGCTCGTCGTCCCAGTGCTGACCCGTGTGGACGACGACCTCGTCGATCTCCCCCTCGCGCAGCGCCACGGAGAGCGGGGCAGACTTGACGAACTGCGGCCGGTTGCCGACGACGGTGAGGACTCGCATCGGGCGCCAGCGTAGAGGCTTGCCGGACCGCCGCGCCCCGCCCATCCTGTCCACGTGAGCCATCCCGACCTCCCGGCCGAGCAGGCGTACGTCGACCACGCCTACGACTGCCTCGACCGCATGCGCGCCGTCGTCGAGCGCGCTGCCGGCGCGACCGACAGCGAGATCGCGGCGCTCGCGCTCGAAGCGTGGGCGGCGCGGAGGCTCAGGACGTTCGAGGATGCCGAGCGCGGCCTTTGCTTCGGGCGTCTCGACTTCGAGACGACACCCCGGCCGCTCTACATCGGCAGGCGCTGGGTGCAGGACGACGTCGCCGACGCGCTGCTGGTCGTCAACTGGCAGGCACCCGCGGCCCGCCCGTTCTACGTGGCCACGCCGGAGAGCCCGCACGACGTCACGCTCCGCCGCCGGTTCCGCACGGAGGGCCGGCGCCTGCTCGACCTGAGCGACGAGAGGCTCGACGGGTCGGGCTCGGTCGTCGGCGGCGACTTTCTCCTCGACGAGCTCGAGCGCAGCCGGGAGCCGCGCATGCGGGACATCGTCGCCACGATCCAGACGGACCAGTACCGGCTGATCACCCGCGAGCCCGATCCGCCGCTCGTCGTCCAGGGCGGCCCGGGCACCGGGAAGACGGCCGTCGGCCTCCATCGCGCCTCGTACCTCCTCTACTCGCACCGCGAGCAGCTTCGGCGCGTGCTCGTGGTCGGGCCGAACCCGACGTTCATGGAGTACGTCTCACACGTCCTGCCCACCCTGGGGGAGGAGAGCGTCGAGCAGCGGGCGGTCGGGGAGCTGGTCGAAGGCGTCGAGGCGACGATCGTCGACCCACCGGAGGTCGAGCGGCTGAAGGGCGACGTCCGGCTCGCCGAGGTGCTCGCGCGAGCGGCCGAGGTGCGGTCGGCGGCGCACCCGGAGGAGCTCGTGGCACTGATGGAGGGCGAATACGTCCACGTCCGCGAGCGGGATGTACGGGAGCTGCTCGAGCACGCCCGCGAGGAGCTCGGGCTCACGGCGCACGCGCGCGAGCGGTTCCGCATGGACGTCCTCCGGCGCTTCTACGAGGACTACGGCACGAGGCTCGGCGGTCTCGCCTGGCGCGACTTCGCCGAGGTCGAGCGCTCGTTGAACGCGAAGGGCTTCCTCCCCCGCTGGCTCGACCGGGTCTGGCCGGTGACCGCCCCGGACGCGCTCGTCCGCTCGTTGCTCACCATGCCGGCACGCCTCGCCGAAGCCGCCGAGGCGATTCTCGACGACCGCGAGCAGCGCCTTCTTCGCCGTCCGCGCTCGGGGTTCGCGTGGGGCGACCACGACGTGCCGTTGCTCGACGAGGCACGGGCGCTGCTCGACGAGCCGCCTCGGCTGTTCGGGCACGTGATCGTGGACGAGGCGCAGGACATGACGCCGATGCAGCTCCGTATGGTGGCGCGCCGGACACGCGGCGGCTCGGTCACGATCCTGGGCGACATCGCGCAGGCGACCGGCCCGATCGTCCACGATCGCTGGGACGACGTGCTCGCGTACCTCGAGGCGTCGGCTGACGCCGAGGTCGCAGAGCTTCGCCATGCCTATCGCGTCCCTGCGGAGATCATGGAGCTCGCCCTGCCCCTGCTCGACGTCGTCGCGCCGGACGTCGCGCCACCGGTTGCCTTCCGCACCGGCGCGGCGGCACCCCGGATCGAGCGGGTGGAAGAGGACGACCTCGTGACGGCGGCCCTCCGCGAGTCGCTCGCGCTCGCGTCAGAGGAGGGTCTTCTCGCGGTGATCCTTCCGGACAGCCTCGTCCCGGATCTCACCGGGCACTCGGCGTACGACGACGGCATCCCGCTGCTCTCGCCGCGCCGCGCGAAAGGACTCGAGTTCGATCACGTGGTCGTCGTCGAGCCCGCTCTGATCGCCGAGGGCGAGACCGGCCTCCGCGAGCTCTACGTCGCGCTCACCCGCCCGACGACGACGCTCGTCGTCGTCCACGCGCGCCCACTGCCGCCACAGCTGACCGAGCAGGGCGCCCGCTAACGCTCACGTTGCCCGAATACGTCCTGCCGTGCGAAGATCGAGCGCCCCGTCGACCGCGCCGAGATCAGGAGGACACCATGGAGGCCACCGCCCGAGAGCTGCCGTTCCCCGTCTGGCTGGCGGCGATCTTCGGCTTCGCCAAGGCCGCCTTCCTCGCGTTGATGGGCGTGATCGGCGTGCTCGCCTGGGACGGCGTCAGCGACCCGTGGGGGATCGGCTCGCTCATCCTGGCGGCGCTCTTCGGCATCGCCTCGTACATGCTGATGCGCGGCAACCGCGTCGCGCGGATCGTCCTGGCCGCCCTCGCCGTGATCGGCGGCGTCACCGCGATCGTCTTCGCCTTCATCGGCCCGACGAGCGCGATCCTCCCCTCCATCACGACCGCCGTGCTCGCCGCGATCGTGATCTGGCTCCTCTACGGGCTGCGCTCCTCGAAGGAGTACTTCGGGACGTAGTCGCCCCGCGACGCGAGGACCTCGAACGCAAGTGCGGCGCCCACGGCGCAGCCGGCGATCACCACCGCCATCGGAAGGGCCGTGTCGCTGCCGCCGAGTCCGACCAGCGGAGCCGCGAACGCTCCGAACGCGTACTGGCTGACACCGAGGAGCGCTGCGGCCGTGCCCGCCACCTCGGGATGGTCGGTCAGCGCGAGCGCCAGGGCGTTCGCCTGGACGAAGCTCCAGCTGGCCATCTGCAGCATCAGCGGCGCCACCACGGTCGCGAGACCCACCGTCGGCAGCGAGACGATCACCACGAGTGCGAACCCGGCGACGACCAGCATGACGAGGCCGACCCGGAGGAGGACCCGGGGCGAGTGGGTCCCGAGCAGGTGGGCGTTCACCTGCGCGCCCGCGACCAGGAACACCGCGTTCAGCCCGAAGAGCACGCCGTAGAGCTGCGGCGAGGCGCCGTAGACGTCCTGCAGCACGAACGACGACCCGGCGACGTAGCCGATCATCGCGCCGCCGCCCAGCCCGACGATCAGCACGAACCCGACGAACCTGCGATCGGCGAGCAGCTGCGCGAAGGTCCGGAGCGTGAGCCCGAGTCCGGCCGCGCGACGGCGCTCGCGCGGAAGCGTCTCGGGCAGGAGCCGGGCGCCGACCGCGGTCAGGGCAAGCCCGAGCACGGAGAGGGCCACGAACACGCCGCGCCAGGACGTGAACCGGAGGAGCTGTCCACCGATGACGGGCGCGAGGATCGGAGCGAGGCCGATCACCATCATCAGCCGCGAGAGATAGCGCGCGCCGGCCGCGCCCGCGTAGAGATCGCGGACGATCGCCCGTCCCACCGCGACGCCGACGGCGGCCGACGTCCCCTGGAGCAGCCGCATGCCCGCGAGCACGGAGAGGCTCGGCGCCAGGCTGCAGGCGAGGGTCGTCACGGTGAAGACCGCCATGCCCGCGACGAGCGGCCGACGCCGCCCGTGGACGTCGCTCAACGGGCCGGAGAGCAGCTGCCCGAGCGCCAACCCGAGCAGGTACGTCGTGACCGTGACCTGCGCCGCCGACGGGCTGGCCCCGAAGTCGCGTGCAAGCTCGGGGAGACCGGGCAGGTAGGCGTCCATCGCCGCCGGCCCGATCGCCGACACGCTGCCCAGCACGACGAAGAGCCGCAGGTCCGCCCTGCGACCGCCGCCCAGCGTCAGAGCCCGATCACGTCGTGGAGCCTGCAGACCCGCAGGACCACGACACTCATCCCACGCGCTTCACGACGGTCACGCCGGTGAGTCTATGGACGCCGGGCGATGGGCCGTGAAGGATTCGAACCTTCGACCTTGGGATTAAGAGATGCTCCGGGGCTCAGCCAGCCCGAAGCCATCCCAAGGTTTCGCGCGCACGAGCGCGCCCTCCGAGACCATGGAGTTCGGGCCG
>DASUZN010000228.1:0-9902 GCA_036376855.1 Gaiella sp.
GAGCTGCGCGCCACCGACGCGCCGGGCTTCTGGGAGCGCTACGGGTACCACAACGACGCCGATCCCTGGAAGGAAGAGCGGTACGCCTTCTGAGGGCGCCCGACGAGAGCGGCAGTTGCGACGCCGAAGGCGGCGCCTTCAGGGATCTGCCCCCGCCGCAGGCGGGGGATCCGAGCGCAGGAATCCACTCGGTGGATTCCTGCTTGCGAACAAAAGAATGAGGCGGCCGCTTGGGGGAGCGGCCGCCTCGGTGATACTGGGGAGGGTGGGTGCTATGTAGGTCGGCCTCCGGGGCCTGCGTATGAGTCCCTCGTTCGAGGGAAACGAGTCAGGCGGCGCTCGCAGGCCCGAGATGCGCGCCCAGCTCGACGCTCAGGGCGTCGGCGGTCGTTCCCTCGCGAGGTGCGAGGAAGATCGTGTTGTCACCGGCGATCGTGCCGGCGATGCCCGGGTGCCCGCCCTCGTCGATCGCCTGTGCGAGCGCGTTTGCGTAGCCCGACGGCGTGGTGACGACCACGAGCGGGCCTGCCTGCTCGACGCGAGTCGCGTAGCGGCGCATCGCAACGCCGATCGCGCGGATCCTGTCGGCGTCGTCGGTGCCCGGCGCCGCGTAGACGAGACGTCCCGACGGGGCCCGCACCTTTGTCAGCCCGAGGTCGTGGACATCGCGCGAGATCGTCGTCTGCACGACGTCGTGGCCCTCCTCCCGGAGCGCGTCCACGAGCTCCGCCTGCGTCGAGATGGCGCGATCGCGGACGAGACGCAGGATCGCCTGCTGCCGCACGGCGTTCCTCACGAGAGCACCTCCTGGAGGACTGCGAGCGCCTCGGCAACCTCCGCCTCGGAGACGACCAGCGGAGGAAGCAGGCGCAGCACGTCCGGCCCCGCGGTCAGCACCAGCAGCCCACGGGTACGGCACTCGTCGACGACCTGACCAGCGTCGCGGTCGAGAAGGCCTGCGAGCAGCAGGCCGCGTCCTCGCACCTCGCGCACGCCCGAGAGAGCCTCGAGACCCGCCGACAGCTGCGCTCCGCGCGCCGCGACGTTCTCGAGCAATGCGTCGTCGATCGCCTCCACGACGGCGCACGCGGCGGCGGACGCGACCGGGTTGCCGCCGAAAGTGGAGCCGTGGTCGCCCGGGCCGATCGCATCGGCGACGCCCTCGCGGACGAGCAGCGCACCGATGGGCAACCCGTTGCCGAGGCCCTTCGCGAGCGTCACGAGGTCCGGCTCGATGCCGAGCTGCTCGTGTGCGAAGAACGTCCCCGTGCGCCCGAGCCCGGCCTGCACCTCGTCCACGCAGAGCAGCGCGCCCACCTCGCGCGCGATCTCGGCCGCCGCCTGGACGAAGCCCTCCTCCAGCGGCAGCACGCCGCCCTCGCCCAGCACGGGCTCGAGCAAGATCGCGGCGAGCTCGCCGGCCGGCGCGGCGGAAGCCTCGAGCGACTCGACGTCGTTCGGCCTCGCGAAGGAGAACCCGGGTACGAGCGGCCCGAAGCCCTCCCATTTCCCGGGCTGGCCGGTGGCCGAGAGCGCGCCGTAGGTGCGGCCGTGGAAGCCGCCCTCGAGCGCGACGACCCGCGCGCGGCCGGTCGCCTTGCGCGCGACCTTGAGCGCCGCCTCGTTCGCCTCGGCTCCCGAGTTGCAGAAGAACGCCTGCGCACCACCCATGCGCTCGGAGAGGAGCCCTGCGAGCCTGAGCATCGGCTCCGTCCAGTAGAGGTTCGATGCGTGCCAGAGTCGATCGAGCTGCGCGTGCGTCGCCTCGGTGACGGCGGGGTGCCGATGGCCGAGCCCGACCACCGCGATCCCCGCGCCGAAGTCGAGGTACGCGCGGCCCTCGTCGTCCCACACGCGGCATCCCTCGCCGCGCACGACCATCAGGTCCGCGCGGGCGTAGGTCGGCAGAACGGCCGCGCGGGAACCGAGTGACACGGTCTCACTCGAGCCCGTCACGCCGATACCTCGGTGGCGCCGATCGATGCCTGCACGCCGCCGCGGGCGGCGCTGACCGCGGCCATCAGCTTCGGCACGATGCCGCCCTCGAAGCGGCCGTCGGCAAGCCCTGCCTCGGCCTCGGCGGCGGGAAGCACCGCAGCGAGCTCGCCGTCGAGCAGCACGCCCGGAACGTCCGTCACGAACAGGATGCGGGACGCGCCGAGCCCCACGGCGAGCGCGGCGGCCGCCTCGTCGGCGTTCACGTTCAGGGGCCCCGTGGCGAGCGGCGCGACGACCGGAATGCGCTCTGCCGCGAGCGCGTCGACGATGGCCTGCGGCGCGGACGGAACGGGGTCTCCGACGAGGCCGAGCTCCTCGACCTCCCGCGCCTCGAGGCCGATCTCGTCGCCGCTCAGTCCGACCGCCTCCGGCCCGATCGCCGCGCAGAGCTCGGCGTTCACGGCGGCGAGCGACTCGCGAACGACGTCGAGCACCGCCGGCGTGGTGACGCGGCGACCCGCGACGAACGCCGGCTCGATCCCGCGCCGCGCCATCTCCGCGGTGATCTGGGGCCCGGCGCCGTGGACGACGACCACCGGACCGTCGATCCCGGCAAGCGCTCCACGGACGGCGTCCGCAGCGACGCGGCCGCCGAGCTTGAGGACGACCGGCCCGGCGCTCACGTCGTGTACTCCGCGTTCAGCCGCACGTAGTCGGTCGAGAGGTCCGACGCGAGGTACGCGGCCTCGCCGTCACCGAGCCCGAGGTCGAGGTCGATCCGGCACGCGGCGCCGCCCAGCTCGGGGACGAGACCCGTCGGCGCGCCGCCCAGGAACACCGCCGTTCCGTCGAACGACACGGACAGGCGGGCGGGATCCAGATGGGCGAACCCCCCGTTCCACGGCGCGGAGCCGGCGGCCGCGAGCACGCGACCCCAGTTCGGGTCGTGACCGAAGGCTGCCGTCTTGACGAGCGGCGAGGTCGCGACCCGGCGCGCGATGGCATCTGCCTCCGCCGCGGACGTCGCGCCGGAGACGCCGATCTCCAAGACGACGGTCGCGCCCTCCCCGTCGGCCACGATCTGCCGGGCAAGGCTCTGACACACCTCGTCGAGAGCATCCGCGAACTGCTCGTCCAGCGCGGGGTCGGGCTCGGAGACACCGCGCGGAGCCAGCAGCACCACGGCGTCGTTGGTCGAGCAGTCGCCATCGACCGAGATCCGGTTGAACGACCGCTCGACGGCGGGGCGCAGGAAGCGGTCCGCCTCCTCGCCCGACCGCAGCGGATGGTCCGTGGTGACGACCGCGAGCATCGTTGCGAGGCTCGGGTGGATCATCCCGGCACCTTTCGCCATCCCGCCGACCGTGAGCGCGTGGCGAACCGCGGCCGCCGTCTTCGACCCGTTGTCGGTCGTGAGGATCGCCTCGGCCGCCGCGTCGCCGCCGTCGGCGGAGAGCGCCTCCGCGGCCGCGTCGACGCCGGCCAGGAGCTTGTCCATCGGGAGGCGCGGCCCGATCACACCGGTCGAGAGGACGACGACCTCCTCCGGCCGGATCCCGAGCCGCGCGGCGACCCGCTCGGCCGTCGCGCGGGCGTCGTCCTCTCCCGGGGCCCCGGTCGCCGCGTTTGCGACCCCGGCGTTGACGACCACCGCCTGCGGCTCGGCGAGCTCGAGGTGCCGTCTCGACACCGTCACAGGTGCGGCCTGGACACGGTTCCGAGTCCACATCGCGCACCCGACGGCCGGTCCGACGGAGCGGAGGAGCGCGACGTCGGGCTTCCCGGACGGCCGGATGCCGGCCGACACGCCGGCCGCGACAAACCCCGGGGCGAGGGTGACCGACATCAGACGAGCACCCCGGAGAGCCGCAGCCCCGCCGTCGCCTCGAGACCGAACAGCGCGTTGACGTTCTGGATCGCCTGGCCGGCGGCGCCCTTCCCGAGGTTGTCGAGGGCGCAGATCACGATCGTCCGGTCGGTGTAGCGGTCGGCAAAGACGCCGATCTCCGCACCGTCCGTCGTCTGCACGCGCGAGAGCTCCGGCGCCACGCCTTCGGGGAGGACCGTCACCACGGGGCTGGAGGTGTAGTGCTCCTCGAGGAGCTCGCGCAGGTCAGCGCCGGTCGAGCGGACGTTGCACGTCGCGATGAGCCCCCGCCGCACCGGCAGGAGGTGCGGCGTGAACGAGACGGGGAAGCCGAGCAGCTGCGCGATCTCTGCGACGTGCTGGTGCGAGCCGACCTTGTAGGGCGACACGTTCTCCAGCACGAAGCCTGCGTGCGTCGAGGCGCGCGGCGACCGGCCCGCGCCGGTCATCCCGGACATCGCGTCGACGACCACGCTCTCCCGGTCGATCGCGTCCGCGAGCGGCGCGAGCGCGAGCAGCACCGCGGTCGCGTAGCACCCCGGGTTCGCGATCAGACGCCCTTCGGGCGGCGCCAGCTCGGGGAGCCCGTACGACCAGGCGCCGAGCTCCTCCGGGCGGGGATGCGTGAACCCGTACCACTGCTCGTACCCGGCCGGGTCGGTCAGACGATGGGCGCCAGACAGGTCGACCACCACGCCGCGCGAGGGCGGCTCCAACGCTGCCGCCTCCTCGTGGGAGAGGCAGAGAAAGGTGATGTCCGCCTCGCAGGCGAGCGCGGCGGCGTTCGTGATCAGGCGCGGGACGCGCTTGCCGCCGTTCCGGTTGAGTCGCGGATCGAGCGCCGTTGCGTCCTGCCCGGCCAGTGAGTCCGAGCCGACGGCATAGAGCTCGAGATCGGGGTGGCGCAGGACGCGGTCGAGCGTCTCCTGGCCCGCGTACCCGGCCGATCCGACGATGCTGACGTACGGCATCTGCATAGTATGCATAAAAAGCCTGGATTATGCGTCAGGCGGAGAGCCGCCCCTTCTCCGCGGCATCACGCTCGACGAGCTCTGCCTGCGGCGCGAGGCGCCTGAATCGCGCCAGCGCCCGCTCGGGATCGTCGAGGACCGCCGCCGCGCGAGCCGACCCGGTGAGGCGCACATGCCGCTCGAGCAGCTCGACGAGCCGCTCGCGATCGGCGCGCTCGAGCGGGACGACCGACACGAGATCGTCGTTGACGAGCCGCTCGTCCGGATCGAGGAGAAACGCCTCGCCGCCCGTCATGCCCGCGCCGAGGTTGCGGCCGTGCGGCCCGAGGACGACAACGGTGCCGCGCGTCATGTACTCGCAGCCGTGGTCGCCGACGCCCTCGACCACCGCGACCGCGCCCGAGTTGCGCACCGCGAAGCGCTCTCCCGCCGAGCCCGCACAGAAGAGCTCGCCGCCGGTCGCGCCGTAGAGCACGGTGTTGCCGACGAGGCACGGGTCGCCCACGTCGCCGTCGGGCGGCGAGATCACGATGCGGCCCCCCGACATCGCCTTGCCGACGTAGTCGTTCGCCTCGCCGACCAGGCGGAGCTCGACGCCGGCGGTGAGGAATGCCCCGAAGCTCTGGCCCGCCGACCCCTCGAAGCGCGCGCGGACGCGACCTGCCGGCGCGGCGGAGCCGACCGCCTTCGCGATCGCACCCCCGAGGCGTGCCCCGATCGAGCGGTCGGCGTTCGTGATCTCGTACGCCGCCTCGACGAGCCTCGCACCGCTGATCGCGGCCTTCCCTTGCGCGAGGAGCAGCGCGCCGAGCCGGTCGCCCTCGTGCGGCACCGGCTGTCCGACGTAGCGCGCATGCCCCTGCCCCGCCGAGACGAGGAGCGCGGAGAGGTCGAGCGCGTCCGCGGATGCGTCGCCCGTCCGGCGCTGGCGTAGAAGGTCGACCCGGCCGACGGCCTCGTCGAGCGTGCGCAGCCCGAGACGCGCGAGATGCTCACGCACGTCGAGCGCGACGAACCGCAGGTAGGCCTCCACCATCTCCGGCGTGCCCGCGAACTTCGCGCGCAGCTCGGGCCGCTGGCTGGCGATTCCGACGGGGCACGTGTCGAGGTGGCACGAGCGCACCATCAGACAACCCTCGGCGAGGAGCAGGGCGGTGCCGAACGAGAACTCGTCCGCGCCGAGCAAGGCCGCCACGACGACGTCACGGCCCGTCTTGAAGCCGCCGTCGACACGCACCCGCACGCGGCCGCGGAGCCCGTTCGCGACGAGCGCCTGCTGGGTCTCGGCGAGCCCGAGCTCCCACGGCGCCCCGGCGTGCTTGATCGAGGGAAGCGGGCTCGCACCTGTACCGCCGTCGGCGCCCGCGACGTGGACGACGTCCGCGTGCGCCTTCGCGACGCCGGCCGCGATCACCCCCACACCGGCCGAGGAGACGAGCTTGACGGAGATGTCGGCGTCAGGGTTCACCTCGCGCAGGTCGAAGACGAGCTGGGCAAGGTCCTCGATCGAGTAGATGTCGTGGTGCGGCGGCGGCGAGATCAGCGACACGCCCGGCGACGTCCCCCGCAGCCGAGCGATCTCCTCGGTGACCTTGTGGGCGGGGATCTGGCCGCCCTCGCCGGGCTTCGACCCCTGCGCGACCTTGATCTGGAGCTCCTCCGCGGACGCCGCGTAGTCCGCGGTGACGCCGAAGCGGCCGGAGGCGACCTGCTTGATCTTCGAGTTTCGCTCGTCGCGGAAGCGGGCCGGGTCCTCGCCGCCTTCCCCCGAGTTGGATCGCCCACCGAGCCGGTTCAGCGCGATCGCGATCGTCTCGTGCGCCTCGGCCGAGAGCGCGCCGTGCGACATCGCGCCGCCGGAGAATCTCCGGACGATCGAGTCGACCGGCTCGACCTCGTCGAGGGGAACCGGCTCCCCGGTAGGGACGAGCTCGAGCAGGTCGCGCGGCTCCATCGCCGGCCGGCCGTCGACGAGCTCGGCGAAGCGCGCATAGAGCTCCTGTCGCTCGCCCTTCACGGCCTTCACGAGCGCATGCGCCGCCGTAACGCTCTCCTGGAGCGCATCGACGACGTCGGGATCGGTCGCGTGCGGCTCGCCGCCCTTGCGGAACTTGTAGAAGCCCGGGTTCTCGAGCGCGGGCTTCTCCGCCTCGCTCGCTTCGAGGCGCGCCAGCGCATCTCGCTCGAGGACGTCGAGCGAGATGCCGCCGATCGCCGAGGGCGTGCCGCCGAAGAACCGCCTGCAGAGCCGCCGGTCGAGCCCGACCGCCTCGAAGAGGCGCGCGCCGCGGTAGCTCGCGACGTCGGAGATGCCGACCTTGGACATCACCTTGAGCACGCCGTTCTCGAGAGCGCTCAGGAGGCGGCTCTGTGCCTCTGCGGGTGTAGGCCGATCACCGCCGACCTTGTCCGTGTCTGCAAGACGGGCAACGGTCTCGAGCGCGAGTCTCGGGCACACGACGTCCGCGCCGTACCCGACGAGCGTCGCCACCATGTGCGAGTCGCGCGTGTCGTCGGACGAGACGAGGAGCGAGCACGCCGCGCGCAGGCCGCGCTCGACGAGCCGACCATGGGCGGCGGCGACGGCAAGGAGCGACGGCACCGGCGCCCTGTCGCCGCCTGCAGCCATGTCCGTGACGCAGACGACGGTGGAGCCGGACTCGGCGAGTTCGACTGCCCTGTCGGCAACGCGCTCGACCGCCGCGCCGAGCCTCTCGGCGGCGGCGAAGGTCGCGTCGACCTCGTCGGCCCCGAGCGCCGCGAGGCCGTCGGGCGTGACGAGGAACGACGGCAGGACGGCGAGCGCCGGCAACGGGCCGTCGGCGTCGAGCGGCGCGCGCGCGCCGACGAGCGTCGCGACCGACATCACCGTCCGCTCGCGGTAGTGGTCGATGGCGGGGTTCGTCACCTGCGCGAAGCGCTGCCGGAAGTACGACGCGAGCGGACGTCCCCGCCCCGCGAGCGGCGCGATCGGGGCGTCGTCCCCCATCGAATACACGGGGTCCTGCCCGGTCTGCGCGATCGGCCGCAGCATGAGCGAGAGCTCCTCGCGCGTGTAGCCGTGGAGCACGTGGCGCGTGCCGAGATCGCCCTCGGGCGCAGGGAGCGGCTCGCCCTGCCCGGCGAAGCGCACGCTCTCGTCGACCCACGCGCCGTAGGGCTTGCGTGAGGCGAGCTCGCGCTTGAGCTCGCCGTCGAACAGCAGGCCGCGCTGCGGGTCGAGCGAGAGGAGCTGGCCCGGGCCGAGCCGGGCACGTCGCACGGCGACGCCCTCGGGGAGCGGGATCGCGCCTGCCTCGGACGAGACGGCGACGAGGCCGTCCTCGCACACAGCGACACGCAGTGGACGCAGGCCGTTCCGGTCGAGCGCCGCGCCGCACACGACGCCGTCCGAGAACACGAGCCCGGCCGGCCCGTCCCACGGCTCGGCCAGCATCGCGTGGAAGCGGTGCATCGCACGCTCCCGCTCGTCGATCCGCGGGTCGTTCTGCCACGCGGGCGGCACGAGCAGCGTGAGAGCCTCACGCACGTCGAGCCCGGCCCTGACGAGCAGCTCGAGCGCGTTGTCGAGCAGCGCAGAGTCGGACCCCGACCGGTCGAGCGCCGGCGCGAGGTCGGGGTCGACGCCTCGCGCGCGCTCACGCGCCTCCATCCAGGCCGCGTTCCCGTCGATGGTGTTGATCTCGCCGTTGTGACAGAGGAAGCGGAACGGCTGCGCGCGCTCCCAGCTCGGTTCGGTGTTCGTCGAGAACCGCTGGTGGAAGATCGCCCACGATGCGGACCAGGTGGGGTCGGCGAGGTCGGGATAGAAGCTCGCGAGGTGCGTGGCGGCGCAGAGAGCCTTGTACGTCACCGTCCGAAAGGAGAGCGACGCGACGTAGACGCCCTCGACGCGCTCCGCCCGCCGCCGCGCACGGTGCGCGCGGAGCTCGGCGTCCGGCTCCGCGCACGGCGCAAGGACGAGCTGCGCGATCCGCGGCATGCTCGCGGTCGCCGTGGAGCCGAGCGCGGCGACGTCGATCGGGACGTCGCGCCAGCCGATCGGCTCGAGCCCCTCCGCCCGGCACGCCTCCTCGACGATGCCGCGCAGCCACGGCTCGCGCAGGAAGCACATGGCAAGCCCCGCGTGCTCGATCCCCGTCAGGTGCTGCTGCAGCGGCAGGAGCAGCCCGGCGCCGTCGCCCGTGACGCCGTCCGCGGCCCACGCGCCCCGGTGCGAGACCGCCGCCAGCCCGGCGAGCGCCCGGTCGAGGAGCTCGCGCGACGCGCGGCCTCGCGCATCGGCCACGAGGCCGATGCCGCAGGCGTCTCGCTCGATTGTCGGGTCGTGGAGGGCGTGGCTCACGAGGGGTGTGGCCGCCTTTCGTGGGTCGACGTGCAGTGCAATCCCGCCGGCTGTCGGCTGCTAGCGGGCGGAGGCGGGTGGTCGCCGGCTAGCGCCGTTTGGAGGCGATGAGCGCAATCGGCGAAATCGGGCCTACGGGAGCCCCGGCCGGCCGATCACGACGAGTCATCGTCTCGCGAGCCATCGATCATCGATCGTAGACGCCCGGAAGGCCAGTCGCAAGCTGGACCAACGACGAATTGACAGCGAGTGCGTCCTTCGGGCACTCTGGAGAGGATGATGCTCTGCCACGCCGTATCCGTACGTCCTCTCGTACCGCGCCCGGCGGTTGCGGTCGGCGGCGGCATCGAGCTCATCTCGATTCTCCCCTCCTAGGGGAGATCGACGCTCACGCGCCGCTCGCGGCGCACACGCCGACCGAGACCCCAGAAGAGGTGCGTCTGCCGGGCGTACCGAGCGAGAGGAGCACCACCCGATGACCGTCACTCCCCCCGACACCCCGTTTCTCCCGATGACCGGCCGCCGGACATACGTCGTCGCGTGCCTCGCCGGCCACGGCATCGGCCCCGAGATCACGGCCGCCGCCAGCCGCGCGCTCGGAGGCCTCGCCCGCGAGCATGGCTTCGCGATCGAGGAACTGCACCCGCCCTTCGACACCGAGGCGCTGACGCGCTCCGGTCACCCGCTCCCCGCGTCGACGCGGGAGGCGACGTCGAGTGCGGACGCGGTGCTCGTCGCCGGCGACGCCGCCCCGGCGCTCGCGGGGCTGCGTGCCGCGCTC
>DASUZN010000229.1:0-7735 GCA_036376855.1 Gaiella sp.
CCGCCGTCCGGGCGGGGCACGGCCCTGAAGGCTTCACGCCTCGCGGCCCGCAACTGCCTGCGTCGACGCGCTAGAACGCGTCGTCGTCGTCCGCGCGCCTGATGTCGCCGAGTCGCTCGGCGAGCGCCTCGGCGGTGAGACGCGGCTCGTCGCCCTCGCCCCGCAACTCCTCCACGGTCACGTCACCGGACGTATAGACCTCGGCGCGGGGAATGATCCGCGTCGGGCGGTTCTTGTCCCACACCCACACGTCCTCCATCTGGGCGTGGAAGAACGGGTAGCTCGCCTGCGGCACGACCTTGAGGTCGAGCTTGTTGCAGAGATACGTCGCGTCCTGCGTGAGCACGCAGTAGCGGAAGAGCGAGAAGACCGCCGTGTACTCGCGTTTCAGCTGGAGCTCCAGCTCCGCTTCGAACTCGTCCAGCTCGTCCAGATGACTCATGCCGTCAGTGTACGGCGTCCGCCTGCGGATCCGTCTCCTGCGGGGGAGCGCCGAGGGCGCGAAGCAGCGCGGCGACCCTCCCTCGCCCCGGGACGACGGCGTCCGGGGCCAGCTCGGCAAGCGGCTCGAGGGCGAACCGGCGCTCGTGCAGCCGTGGGTGGGGCACGCCGAGGCCCGGCTCGTCCAGCACCAGGTCGTCGTAGAGCAGCAGGTCGAGGTCGATCGTGCGCGGCCCCCAGCGCTCCTCGTCCCCGCGGTTTCGGCCGAGCCGGCGCTCGATGTCGAGCAGGGCGGCGAGCAGCTCGCGCGGCCCGAGCTCCGTCTCGACGACCGCAGCGCCGTTCAGGTACGGGGGCTGCTCGACGGGCCCCCACGGCTCCGTCTCGCGCAGTATCGACACGCCGACCACCGTCACGCCTGCCAGGTCGTCGAGCAACGAAACGGCCCGGCGGATCGTCGCCTCGCGGTCGCCGAGATTCGCACCGAGCCCGACGTAGGCGCGCACGTGAGGACGGTAGCGCGTCGAGGTGCTCCCGGGCTACATAACACCGCCTTAATCGGATTCCCACGGCGCTCTCACAGACCTCCGGTTGGATGGTGGCCGTCCCGTGTCGCTCCTCTCCCTTCCACGCCTCCTCGGAATCCTGGGCCTGGCCGGTCTCGTGCTGACGCCGGCCGTCGCCGCGGCTCCCAATGCATCCGGGTCTGCGACGATGGTGCAGCTGACGAAGTCGGCCGCGTGTTCCGAAAGCGCTGCGCTGACGCGCGCCGGCGCGCGCGAGATCGACGCGCGCCTCCGCCTCTGGCGCCTCGACCCAGCACTCGCCGCAAGCGCCGTTCCGGCCCTTCGTGCCCGCGACGCCCTGGTCTTTGCACAGAAGGAGCGCACGTACAACGTCACCGCGACGACCGACACGCCGGACCCGCTGCAGGGGGACGAATGGTGGCTGTCGCAGATCGGGATCGCCGGGCTGACAGCGCCCGGGCCGGGCGTGCCCGTGACAATCGTCGACTCCGGTCTGAATGTCGGCCACCCCGAGTTCCTCGGCCGCGGCGACACCCAGACGCTGAACGCACAGGAGCCGGCGCCGTTCGGCGGTGAGCACGGCACGATGGTGTCGTCCGTCATCGGCGCTCCGATGAACGGCGTCGGCGTCGTCGGGGTCTATCCGCGCGCGGTGCTCCGCTCGTGGGACGCCGCCAAGGGTGACGGCACGCGCCTCGAATCGAGCGAGATCTCGGCCGGGCTTCTCGCCGCGGCACGGGCGGGGCGCGGCGTGATCAACCTCAGCCTCGGCTCCGACGCCAGCGACCTGTCGATCGAGCTCGCGGTAGGCGAGACGGTCGCGTCGGGATCGCTCGTCGTCGCCGCGTCCGGGAACGACGGCGACCGGGGAAGCCCGCTCGGCTACCCCGCCGCATACCCGCACGTCACGACCGTCGCAGCGACAGACCATAGCGGCGCCGTGGCCCCGTTCTCGAGCCGGTCCCGCTACGTGGATCTCGCCGCGCCGGGTGACGACATCATCGTGGCGAGCGCGCTCGGACAGAATTGGCAAACCGCCTCCGGCACGAGCTTCTCGTCCCCCATGGTGGCTGCCGCCGCGGCCTGGGTCTGGACGGCGCGACCCGAGCTGACCGCGGGCCAGGTCGCCGAGATCCTCCGTCGCTCCGCGACCGACATCGCGCCGGCCGGACGCGATCAGGCGTCTGGGTTCGGGATGCTGAACGTGGCCGCGGCACTCGCCTTGCCGGCGCCGATCCGCGACCCGTACGAGCCCGACGACGACATCGACCAGGTCAACCCGAACGGCGACCGCTATGTGTCGAAGCAGCCGCCTCTCAGCACCGTGACGAAGCGCACCGCGCGCATCGCCGGCAGGGTCGACCGGTACGAAGACCCGCGGGACGTCTTCCGGGTCTGGCTCCCCGCCGCCTCCCGCGTCACCGCCACGCTCACCACATCGAGCGACGGCGACCTCGGCCTCTACTCGACGGCGGCGCGGAGCGTCGTCGGACGGTTCGCCACCGACGGCCGGCTGGCGATCGCGGCGACCAAGGGAGCGCGCGAGCGCCTCGTGTACACCAACAAGGGCAAGGGTCGCTGGGCCTACGTGGCCGTGCAGCCCGCGGCCGGCGCCCTCGACGCCACGTACACCCTGGCCGTCGCGTCTGCGACGACCACGGCTCGCTAGACCACGCGCTCGACGACCACGGCGGCGTGGTCCACGGGCCGGGGAAGGACGACGTCCGGCTTCCGCACGCGCACGCGAGCACGCGCGACCGGAAACCGAGTCGTGAGCTCGTTCGCCACTGCGGTCGCGAACGCCTCGAGCAGGTGGTACGCGCGGCCGTCCGACACACGGACGACCGCCGCGACCACCTCGCGGTAGTCGATCGCGTCCTCGATCCGATCGCTCGCCGCGGCCGCGTCGTCTGCGTAGTCGAGCTCGACGTCGACAAGGAACCGCTGCCCGTCGCGGCGCTCGTGCTCGAGCACGCCGTGATAGGCGAAGAGCTCGATCGCCCGGAGCTCGATCGTCACGCGCGCACCGTACCCCGCTCCACAGCGGCCGCGGCTGCGAGCGCCTCCACGTGCGAGCGCACGTCGTGGACGCGGAAGAGCGTCGCGCCGCGATCGAACGCGGCCACAGCGGCCCCGACCGAGGCGGCGTCGGTGCCGACCCGGGCCTCTGGCCCGTCGAGCACACGAGCCAGCGTCGACTTGCGCGACAGCCCTACGAGCACTGGACGCCCGATCGCGACGATCCGGTCGAGCCTGCGCACGAGCTCGAGGTTCTGGTCGGGCGTCTTGCCGAAGCCGATCCCGGGGTCGAGGCAGATTCGCTCTTCCGGGATGCCGGCCGCAACGGCGAACGCGAGGCGCTCCTCCAGGAAGGCGGCGACCTCCGAGACGACGTCCTCGTAGTGCGGCGCGGCCTGCATCGTGCGAGGCTCCCCCTGCATGTGCATGAGGCAGAGATCGGCGCTCGCCTCGGCGACGGCGGCGGCGAGGTCCGGGTCACGTCGCAGCGCGGTGACGTCGTTGACCATCGTCGCACCGAGCGCGAGCGCCTCCCGTGCGACAACGGCACGCGACGTGTCGACGGACACGGGCTCGCCGGCGAGCAACTCGAGCACAGGCACGACCCTGCGCAGCTCCTGGTCCGTCGTGACCGGATCGGACCCCGGCCGGGTGGACTCGCCTCCGACGTCCACGAGCGCAGCGCCGTCGGCGAGCATCGCGCGCGCCGCGTCCGCCGCCTCCCGCGCGGAGCCGAAGCGTCCACCGTCCGAGAAGCTGTCGGGGGTGACGTTCACGACGCCCATCACCGCCGGCCGCAACCAACGTTCGCTCCCACTCGGTCGTCTCATCGGGCATGGACGCTAACGCGCGCCGACGGGGCGGGTCGGGTGGGCGGACGCTTGCGGTCGCGGCGGCCGTGATCGTCCTCGTCGCGGTGGTCGCCGTCGCGTCCCGCGGGTCGACGCCGAGCGGGGCGGTCGGGGCTCATCGACCCTCGGAGAGCTTCCTCGATGCCACCGTCAGCCTGTTCGTCGTCGGCATGGCGGTCGCGACCGTGCTCGTCGCGGTGATGCTGTCGTTCTTCGGCCGGTACCAGCCCGACGGAAGCCCGCGCAAGCGCAGGAGCCCCGTGCAGTCCCTCGTGACGTTCCTCGTCGCGATGGCGCTCCTGACGATCGTGGTGCGCACCCTGGCCGGGAGCGTCGGACCGCGCCTGCGGCCACCGGCTCCGCCCGGCACCGCCGGAGGCGGAGACTCGAGCGCGGCGCCTTCGGGCTACGAGCCCGAGTTCACGGTCTGGCCGGTGCTCGCCGTTGCCATGCTCGCCGGGATCGCCGTGGTTGCATGGTGGCTCGCCGCCCGAGGGCGCCGCCAGACCCGCGAGCCGCTCGCAGCGACGCCGGCGGAGGCTCTCGCCGACGTGCTCGCCGAGACGCTCGACGATCTGCGTGCCGAGCGAGACCCGCGCCGCGCCGTGATCGCCGCCTACGCCCGGATGGAACGGGCGCTCGCGGCGTCCGGCCTGCCGCGCCACGCCGCCGAGGCGCCCGAGGAGTACCTGCAGCGCATCCTGTCCGACGTCGCCGTCACCGGCCGCGCCGCCACCCGCCTCACGTCGCTCTTCGCATGGGCGCGCTTCTCCGGGCACGATGTGCGACCCGAGATGAAGGACGAGGCGATCGAGACTCTCGAGCAGGTGCAGCGCGAGCTCGCCGCGGCCGACACCGCGCGCCAGGCCGAGCTCGCAGGAGCGGCGGCATGAGCCGCCTCGACCGATCGATCGCCGTTGCGATCACGGCGACCGTCTGGGCCGGCCTGTTCCTTATCGTCCTTCCCGACCGCGCGGCGGTCGTGGGGCACATCTGGCTCGTCGTCGTCCTCGCGCTCGCGCTCGGAATCGCGCTCGAGCGGCTGCGTCGCGACCTTCCGCGCCGGACGTCCTCGTTCGACGCGGCGTTCCGGCCGCGCGGAACGACGCGCGCCCGGCCGGCCTCGCTCGCACGCGTCGAGCGTGAGGTGACGCTCGCCACCGGAACCGCGTTCGACGTCCACTTCCGCCTCCGCCCCATGCTCCAATCCCTCTCGGCGAGCCTCCTCTTGCGCCGTGGCATCGACGTCGAACGCAACCCCGCCCGGGCCGAGACGCTGCTCGGGCCTGACGTCTGGGAGCTCGTCCGCCCCGACCGGCCGGCGCCGGACGACCGCGCCGCGCCCGGCGTGCCGATCGAGACGGTCGAGCGCGTCGTCGCGGACCTGGAGCGGATCGCATGGACCTGACCGTCCTCGCCGAGCGCGCGGCTGCCGTCCTCGACGAGGTCGAGCGCGCCGTCGTCGGCAAGCGCGACCGGCTCGAGCTGGTTCTCGCGGGCCTCCTGGCGGACGGCCACGTCCTCCTCGAGGACGTCCCCGGGCTCGCAAAGACGCTCACCGCCCGCTCCTTTGCCGAGGTGACGGGGCTCCGCTTCACACGCGTGCAGTTCACGCCAGACCTCCTTCCGTCGGACGTAACGGGCTCGTCGATCTGGAACCAGCGCGACTCCGAGTTCGCGTTCCGCGCGGGCCCGATCTTCACGAACATCATGCTTGCCGACGAGATCAACCGCGCCCCACCGAAGACCCAGGCCGCGCTGCTCGAGGCGATGCAGGAACGACAGGTCTCGACCGACGGCGAGACTCGCCTTCTCGAGCCGCCGTTCCTCGTGCTGGCGACGCAGAACCCGATCGAGTACGAGGGCACCTACCCGCTGCCGGAGGCCCAGCTCGACCGCTTCCTGCTGCGCACCGGGTTCGGGTACCCGACGGCCGAGGCCGAGTGGGAGATGCTCGCGCGCCGGCTCGAGCGCGGGGTCGACGAGGTCGAGCTCCGGAGCGTCGTCGACCGGGAGACGCTGCTCGCCATGCAGCGCGCGATCGAGGGCGTGCATGTCGACGAGAGCATCGGGCGCTACGTCGTCGACCTCGTCGCGGCGACCCGGGAGAGCCCGAGCGTGTCCGTCGGCTCGAGCCCGCGCGGGTCGCTCGCCCTCGTCAAGCTCTCGCGGTGCCGCGCCGCGCTCGACGGGCGGGACTTCGTCACCCCGGACGACATCAAGAGCGTCGCGGTACCCGCGCTGGCGCACCGTCTCGTCCTACGGCCCGAGCTGTGGGTGCAGCGGCGCAGCGGAGAAGACGTCGTCCGCGAGATCCTCGACCAGGTTCGGACGCCCGCCACCGAGACGCCGTGACACGCGCGGCCGACGCGCGTCTCGGGGCCTACGCCGTGCTAGCCGCAGCGGCGCTCGTCGCCGCGCTCGCCCTGCGGCGCACCGAGCTCGCCGCGATCGCCGCGCCGTTTGCGTTGCTCGTCGCGCTCGGCGTGCGGGCGCGGCCGCCGCGGCTCCGTGCCTGGTTCGAGCTCGACCGCGAGCGGGCGCTCGAAGGCGACGTGCTCGACGCAACCGTCATCGTGCGCTCCGACGAGGCCGTCGACCGCGTCGAGGTCGGCCTGGCGCTCCCCGACGGCGTCGAGCTGGCGGAAGGCCGCAATCCCATCGCGCTCCGGCTCTCGAGCGGCGAGGAGCGCGAGCTCCCGCTCCGGCTTCGATGTGTGCGTTGGTCGTCGGTCGAGATCGGCGAGGTGTGGCTCCGCACACGCGACCACATCGGGCTCGTCCGATTCGAAGGGCGTATCGACCGCCGACGCCCGCTGCGGATCTATCCCACCGCCGAGCGGCTGCGCCGTCTCGTCTCCCCCGCGCATACCCAGGCCGCGACGGGCTCGGAGGTCGCCCGGCTCCGGGCGGAGGGACTCGAGTTCGCGGACACGCGTCCTTTCGTCCCCGGTGACCGTGTGCGGTCGATCAACTGGCGCGCGACGGCTCGGCGCGGCGCGCTCGTGGTCAACGAGCGCCACCCGGAGCGGAACGCGGACGTCGTCGTCTTCCTCGACAGCTTCGCGGAGGCGCGGACGTCCGACGAGGGGACGCTCGAACAGGCGGTTCGAACGGCAGCGACGGTCGCGACCCGCTTTCTCGAACGGCGAGACCGCGTCGGGCTCGTCGCGTTCGGTGGGATCCTGCGGTGGCTCGAGCCCGGAGGCGGCCTCGTCCAGCAGTACCGCCTCGTCGACGCGCTGCTCGAGACGGGCGTCGAGTTCAGCTACGCCTGGAAAGACGTCGACGTGATCCCGGCGAGAACCCTGCCCCCGCGCGCGCTCGTCGTCGCCGTCACCCCGCTGCTCGACGACCGCTCGATCGGCGCGCTGCTCGACCTGCGCGGACGCGGCCACGACCTCGTCGTCCTCGAGATCTCGCCGGAGCCGTACCTGGAGCCGGGCCGTGACCGCGCCGACCTGGCCGCGCTTCGGCTCTGGCGGCTGCAGCGGGCCGATCTGCGCGCACGCTTCGAGCGGCTCGGCGCCGCCGTCGCGACGCTCGACGACGAGATCACGATGGAGGAGGCACTCGAGGGGGTGAGGGCATACCGTCGTCACGCCCGCCTCGTGCAGCGGTAGCCGCGGGCGCCACCGCTGTCGCGGTGGCGCTGGGGACTGCCGTCTGGCTTGCGGTCGCGGCAGGCTCCGACGCCGCGACACTCGTGACGGGCCTCGGTCTCCTTGGCGTCGTGCTGACCGGCTGCGCCGCCGCCTGGCCGGTACTGCTCGGACCTGCTCTGGCCGCACTCGCGGGTGCGTACGTCGCGCTGCTCCTGATCGACGAGCCGCCGCTCGACACGCGCGCCGCCGGCCTCGCGATGGCGCTCCTCGTCATCGGCGAGCTCGTCGGCTG
>DASUZN010000230.1:0-12141 GCA_036376855.1 Gaiella sp.
CGGCGAGATCGAGCATCCGTCCCACATGCGTGCGGGCGAATTCCAGGTGATCGACCCGGACGGATATGTCGTGCTCGTCGGGCAACTCGACGCCGTCCCGCCCGCTGCCGGCTGACCTGCTGCGCAGTTCCGGCTGCGGGCGCTCAGACGAGCGCCCGCAGCACATCCACTTCGTCGTCGTCCGCGCCGAGGTACGAGCCGCGTATGACTGCCCAGGCACGCATCCGCGCTTCGTCGAGTCCGGCCGAGGCGAACGCCGCGAGCCGCCGCTCGGTGACGTCGCGCCGCATCCGGTGGCCGATCGGATTCCACAGGAACGATGCCACGTCGTACTCCGGCTCCCCGAGCATCGGCTTCGGGTCGATCGCGACGTAGCCGCCGGCGGACGAGAGGACATTGTGGTGGTGGAAGTCGCCGTGGACGAGCGTCGTCGCACCCATCTCGAGGTCCGCGAGCAGTCGTCGCGCCGTCGGAATCAGCCGGCTGCCGGGGCCGTCCTCCGGCCGGTCGAGCCACCGTGGGACATGGTCTCCGACCCACCGGAACGGAGCGTCCGCCGGTTGCCAGAGCCTCCGACCGACCGTGACCGCGATCGCGATGGCCTCGTCTTCGCCAAGAGCGCCGATGTCCTCGCCCGGCCGTGCGCGTCCGAGCAGGAGGGCACGACGCTCCCGGTCGTGGCGGAGCAGCGGGACAGCTCCGTCCCCCGCCCACAGCCGGAGAGCGTCCGCTTCGTGGTCGGCCTCGTCGTCCCAGCGAGGCGTCACCTTCAGCACCGCGTCCGTTCCGGCGGCCGCGACGAAGGAGAAGCGTGCGAGGGGGAACGGCGCGCCCAGCTCGATTCCCCACTCCGCGGCGACCTCCCGGGCGGTCTCGGCCAGCGGCGACACGTTAGGTCGGACGGCGCCGCCGCGCTCTACTTGGCGACCTCGATCGAGCGCGACTCGCGGATCACGATCACCTTGACCTGGCCCGGATACTCGAGCTGATCCTCGATCTGGCGCGCGATCTCGTACGAGAGCAGCGCGGTGCCGTCGTCGTCGACCTCGGTCGGCTCCACGATCACCCGGATCTCACGACCGGCCTGCAACGCATACGCCTTCGACACGCCGGCCTTCGACGTCGCGATCTCCTCGAGTGCCGAGAGCCGCTTGATGTAGTGCTCGAGGCTCTCACCCCGGGCGCCGGGACGAGAGGCCGAGATCGCGTCTGCCGTGATGAGGAGCACCGCCTCGACCGTCTGCGGCTGCACCTCGTAGTGGTGCGCCTCGATCGCATGGACGACGCCGTCGGATTCCCCGTACCGCCGCGCGAGCTGCGCGGAGACGAGCGCATGCGACCCGTCGACCTCGTGGGTCATCGCCTTGCCGATGTCGTGCAGGAGCGCCGCGCGCTTCGCGGTCTTCACACCCGCTCCGAGCTCGGCGGCCATGATGCCCGCGAGGTGGACGACCTCGAGCGTGTGCTTGAGAACGTTCTGCCCGTAACTCGTTCTGAACCGCAGCCTGCCGAGAACCAGCACGAGCTCCTCGTTGAACTCGCCGCAGTTCGCCTCGAACACAGCCTGGATTCCGGCCTGGTGGACCTGCTCGTCGAGCTCGGCCTTCGACTGGTAGTACATCTCCTCGATCCGCGCCGGATGGATCCGCCCGTCCTCGATCAGCTTCTCCAGCGTGAGCTTCGCGATCTCGCGGCGGATGCCGTCGAACGACGAGAGCACGACGGCGTGCGGAGTGTCGTCGACGATCACGTCCACACCGGTCAGGTGCTCGAGCGCACGGATGTTCCGGCCCTCACGGCCGATGATGCGGCCCTTCATGTCGTCGCTCGCGAGCCCGACCACGGTCACGGTCGTCTCGGCCGTGTGGCTCGCGGCGACCCGCTGGAGCGCGTCCGCCACGAGCGCCCGTGCGCGCCTCCGTGCCTCTCCTCGCGCCTCCTCCTCCATCTGCCGGACCGAGCGGGCGAGCTCGTGGCGGACGAGATCCTGCGAGCGCTCGAATATCGCGGCCTTCGCCTCCCCCTGCGTCATTCCGGAAACGCGCTCGAGCTCGACGATCGCGCTGTCTCTGCTCGCCTTCTCCTCGTCCTGCAGTTGCTTCAGATGCACCTCGCGGTCGCCGATGCCCTGCTCGCGCCGCGTGACCTCGACCAGCTTCTGGTCGACCTCCGCTTCGCGTTGCGCGATCCGCTCCTCGACCTTGGCCACCTCGAGCTGCCGGTCGCGAACCTCGCTCTCGACGTCGGAGCGCAGCTTGACGGCGCCCTCGCGAGCCTCGACGAGCGCCTCGCGCCGGATCGTCTCCGCCTCGCGCTCGGCGTCCGCCACGAGCCTCCGCCGCTCCTCCTCGCTGCGCCGCACCGAGGAGCCGCTCGACGCGCGCAGCCAGACTCCCGTGAGGACCGCCCCTACTCCCAGCCCGACCAACAGCGCGACCACCGTGAGCATCTCAACTCCTCCAGGAGCCTCGGTTGTCCGCGGCGGCGCCGCGGGCTGCTCACATCCGGCATCCCGCATCGCGCGGGCGTTCCGGTCCGCTGCTACGTGGCTCTAGGCCGGCGTGCCCTCCGGCGGGCGAACGGCGAGCGCCCGTTGTGTGGAAAGGTGGGTGGTCGACACAGTGGTCACGGTTTCAGACGAGCTCGGAACTACGCGTTTGCAGGGAAGTCCGGATGAAGCTCGCTCATCGTAGCGCTCCGCTCCCGAAATCCGCAATCAGCGGCTCGAGCGATTCCTCCGAGAACCCGCGAGACGCGAGGTACCGCAGGGTTCTGGCGCTCCGGCCGCGACGCTCGACGATCGCCGCCGCGCGCTCCGCCTCCGCGAGCAGCAGCCCGACGGCGGCTCGCGCGCCCGCGTCGTCGACGCCCTGTCGCACGAGGTCGTCGACGATCAACAGGTCGCCCGCGCCGCGTTCTGCGAGCTGCCGAGCGCGCTGCTCCGCGAACCGAGCGTCGTCGACGAGCCCACCGCGCTCCGCGCGTTCGAGCACTTCGGCACGCACCGTGTCATCGATTCCGGCCCGTCCGAGGCGCGCGTCGAGCGACGCCCTCGAATGCTCGCGCCGCGAAAGCGCCCGCACGGCAACCTGCTCTGCCCGATGGCGGCGTCGCGCCCTGGCCAGTGCGCGCACCCGCCCCCGGTCGAGCTCTGACCCCACACCGAGCCCCGCCTCGACCACGACCGTGACGGGGAACGTCCGCCACGCACCGCCGTCGAGCTCGACGGCGACACCGCCGCGGGCCGGACGCAGCGCGGTGACGACAGCCATCTAAACCTCGGCCGTCACCTCCTCGACGACAGGCGACACCTCCGGCGGGGGCTCGAAGGTCGTCGGCAGGAGGCGCGCGGAGACGATCTGCTCGGGTCCCGCGTCGGCCTGGATCCGCGCGAGGATCGACTGGACGAGGTCGGGGTTCTCCGTCAGGAACGCCGTCGCGTTCTGTCGGCCCTGCCCGAGCCGCTCGTCGCCGAACGAGAAGTACGAGCCGGACTTCGACACGATCTTCCGCTCGAGCCCGACGTCGAGCACGGAACCCTCCCACGAGATGCCCGACCCGTAGATGATGTCGAACTCCGCCTGCTTGAACGGCGGTGCGACCTTGTTCTTCACGACCTTGACGCGCACGCGGTTGCCGATCGCCTCGGTGCCCTCCTTGAGCGTCTCGATGCGGCGGATGTCGAGCCTCACCGACGCGTAGAACTTGAGAGCACGGCCACCCGACGTCGTCTCCGGCGAGCCGAACATGACGCCGATCTTCTCGCGCAGCTGGTTCGTGAAGATGCAGATCGTGTCGGTGCGGTTCAGGGTTCCGGCGAGCTTGCGGAGCGCCTGGCTCATCAGCCGCGCCTGCAGACCGACGTGGCTGTCCCCCATCTCGCCCTCGATCTCGGCCTTCGGGGTGAGCGCCGCAACGGAGTCGACCGCGACGATGTCGACCGCGCCCGAGCGGATCAGGAGCTCCGCGATCTCGAGCGCCTGCTCGCCGGTGTCGGGCTGCGAGACGAGGAGCTGATCGATGTCGACGCCGATCCGGCGCGCGTACGTCGGGTCCATCGCATGCTCCGCGTCGATGAACGCGCAGATGCCGCCGCGGCGCTGCGCCTCGGCGATCGCGTGGTAGACGAGCGTCGTCTTGCCCGAGGACTCCGGGCCGAAGACCTCGATGACGCGTCCACGCGGCAAGCCTCCGATCCCGAGTGCGAGGTCGAGCGAGAGCGAGCCCGTCGACACGGCCCCGACCGACACCTGGGCGGCATCGCTCATGCGCATCACCGACCCCTTGCCGAACTGTCGCTCGATCTGGCCGAGCGCGACGTCGAGTGCTTCCTCCCGGTTCATCGAATCATCCTCCTGCAATCAGCGAGACGCGTTCCAGCACCTCGTACCGGGCTCCGGCGGGGTGCAGTCGTGAAAGGAAAGCAGCCGCGTCGGACGGAACGAATGTTCCCATCCCGGGCAGCGGCGGATCGAGGAACGGGCGCTCGCGGAAACGGAGCATCGTGACGTGTGGGAGCCACGGCCGCGCCTCCGCGCGATAGACCCCGAGCGCCTCCAGCCCGACGTGGAGGCGGGCTGCGAGCCGCGTCGCGACGCGGGCGTGGTCGGTGAGAACGAGCATGCCGACGTACCGCGTCTCGCGCCAGCCGACGGCCTCGAGAGCGACCTCCTCCGACCCGTCGCCGACGGCGACCCGCAGAGCGTCCACGATCGCGACGACCTCGGCGGCCGGGCGGCTGCCGAGGAACGCGAGGGTGACGTGCAGGTGCTCGCGTGAGACGACGCGGCCGCCCGACAGGTTGGCCACACTCCACGCATCGAGCTCGTCGAGGGTGGCGGAGGGAAGCTCGAGAGCAAGGAAGAGCCGGAGGCGCTCATCGCCTCCGACGCTACCCGCGGAAGTCATACGTCTTCGTGCCGACTTTGTGTCAGAACGCGCCGCGCGAGATGCAGCGCACCGACCGTCGCGCGCGAGCGGACCGTGTCACGGTCGGCCGGGAGCGAGAACTCCCCACCGCGTTCGCCGTCCGGCGTCGAGACGTGGAAGTAGACGAGGCCGACCGGCTTCGCCTCCGTGCCGCCGTCCGGGCCGGCCACCCCGGTCACCGCGACGCCGACGTCGACGCCGAGCCGCTCGCGAACGCCGACAGCCATCGCCTGGGCGACCTCCGCGGACACGGCGCCGTGGTCGTCGATCAGGGGTGCGGGCACCCCGAGCTGGACCGTCTTGACCTCGTTCGCATACGCCACGACCGCGCCTGCGAAGACGTCGCTCGAGCCGGGAACGTCGGTCAGGCGTGCGGCGACGAGCCCGCCGGTGCACGACTCTGCCGTCGCCAGACGCATCCCACGCCGGCGACAGACGCCGAGGACGATCTCCGCGACGGATCGCTCGTCCTCGGTGAAGAGGTAGTCGCGGATCGGCTCGAGAAAGGAAACCTCGAGCGCGTCCGCACGCGCCTCCGCGCCCGGCTCGACGACGAGATCGACGTGGATCTCGAAGTCGCGCGCGCAGATCGTCGCCTCGACGCCGTCGCCGTCGCCGCCGGCCTCCGCGAGCGCGCGCGCGACAGCGGACTCGCTCACCCCGTAGAAGCGAAGCACCCGCCGGCCCGGCGCACTCGTGCGTGCGAGCACGGCCTGCACGGGCTCGCTGGCGACGGCCTGCGGCCAGAGCCGGCGCAGTTCGCCCGGAGGGCCCGGCATCACCACGAAGACGCACCGCTGTCCCTGCACGACGAGCCCCGGCGCGGTGCCTGCGATCCCGACGACGACCGCCCCTTCGGGAACGGTCGCCTGCTTCGTCACCCCGGGGGCGAAGTCGCCGTAGGGCCGGCCGAGACGTTCCGCGACACGGCGTGAGATCCCCTCGATCCTCGCCTCGAGCTCCGGGTCGACGCGAAGCGGGGCCCCGGCGACCCGCGCGACGAGCTCGACCGTTCTGTCGTCGTGGGTCGGTCCGAGCCCGCCCGACACGAGGCAGATGTCGGCGTCCTCGGCGGTGCGAAGCGCTGCCTCGAGGTCCTGCGGGTCGTCTCCGACGATCACGATCCGCTCCGGGACGAGCCCGAGCGAGAGCGCCTCACGCGCGTAGAAGGGGCCGTTCCGGTCGGTGCGTTCGCCGCGCACGAGCTCGCTGCCCGTGACGACGACGATCGCCCGCGGCCTCGGGCTCACCCGCTGACGGCGGTCGCCCCGGACACCGTGAGCGCCCGGCCGCCCGCCGGGAACACGTACCGCGCGCCGTTCACCTTCACGACGACGTTGCGCGGCTTGTCGACCGAGAGCGACAGCGACTTCTTCGTGAACCGCTGGGTCTGCCCCTTCTCGAGCGTTCCCGTGTAGAGCGGCGTGCCGTTGCCCGCCCGCACCTCCATGAACGAGGGGCCGCGGAGGGCGTGGATGGTGACGACCACCTGCTGCTGCGTCGCCGTGCGCGTCGCGGAAGCCGTGGTGCGCGCCTTCGGCGCGTTCACGCCGTCAACCTGCGGCTCGTCGTGGCCGCCGAAACGCCACGCGGCGATCACGAGCGCCGTGACGAGCAGGATCGCGGCCAGCGCGACTCCCACCGTGCCGGACTCGCGCCGGTTCCGTCGGCGACTCTGCCGGCCCACCGGCGCGCGCGGCACGCGCGGCGCGCTCCCCTCCTCGCCGGCCCCGCTGCCGATGCCGCCCCCGACGTACCGCAGGTTGTACTCCTCGACGTAGAGGCGGCCGTCGAGCCCGAGCGCGTCCGCGTACACGTGCAGGAATCCCTTCGTGTACGCATGACCGGGAAGCTGCTCGAACCGCTCTTCCTCCAGGAAGCGGAGGTACTTCGCGCGCACCTTGGTCCGTGCCTCGAGCTCCTCGAACTCGAGCTGCTGGCGGACGCGCGCCTCGCGGAGGCTGGATCCGATCTCGAACACGAATCCGGGAGTCTAGATGCAGGGTCTAGCGCTCGCCGAGGTACGTGAGGATCCCGTAGACGGCGAGCGCGACCGCACACGTCGCCGCGAGGGAGATCCCGAGCACCCCGAGGGCGCGTCCCAGGCGTGCCGTGCGACGACCGCCCGCGCGGCCGAGCCGCATGTCGTCGAGCCTGAGCGCGCCCCGCGCGAGCCCGATCGCGAACGCTCCCAGCAGGACGGCCACGGGGATCGCCACCCCGGCGTGCAGGAGCTCGTACGACCCCGAATAGCGGGTCGCGAGGATCGCGAGCGGCATCGTTGTCGTCGCGAGCGCGCCGAGCACCAGCGCCCCGACGGCACGGCCGTTGCCGGCTGCATGCGGATTGGACCGCGTGACGGCGTCGGCGGCCACCACGCTACTGCTTTCGATACGGCTTGCCGACCGCGGCGGGCGGGATCGAGCGACCGATCACGCCGGCGACCGCGATGAGCGTCAGCACGTACGGCAAAGCCTGGAAGAGCACGTCGATCGGGATGCCGGCGGAGTCGCTGTACACCGGAAGCCGCTGTGCGAGAGCGCTCGAGAAGCCGAACAGGAGGCATGCCGCCATCGCACCGAAGGGCCGCCAGTTGCCGAAGATGAGGGCGGCGAGGGCGATGAAGCCACGGCCGGCGGTCATGTTCTCGTTGAACGAGCCGACGAAGCCGATCGAGAGGAACGCGCCGCCTGCGGCGGCCAGCATCCCGGACATCGTCACGGCCCCGTACCGGATGGCGTAGACGCTGATCCCGACGGTGTCAGCCGCCCGGGGGTGCTCGCCGACCGACCGAATCCGCAGCCCGAGCGGCGTCTTGAACATCACGATCCACGACACCACCACCGTCAGCAGCGCGAGCCAGATCATGAGGTTCATGTCGCCGAAGACCAGTCCGATCGCGTTCAGCATCCCGCCCGGCTGGTCCCCGATCCAGTCGAGGTCGCCGAGCCACCCGAGCGCACCCGAGAGGAAACCGAGGTCGATGTTCGGGATCCCCGGGATGTCGGTCGGGGTCCCTTCCTGGCCGTAGATGTCGATGAAGAGGTAGCCCGTGATGCCGAGCGCGAGAAAGTTGATCGCGGTGCCGCCGACGATCTGGTCGGCGCGGAGGTGGATCGCGAAGAACGCGTGCACGAGCGCCGTCAACGCGCCCGCGAGGAGCGCCGTGCCGATGCCGAGCACCCAGGAGCCCGTCTTGTCAGCGCCCCAGATGCCGAAGAACGCGCCCATCAGCATCATCCCCTCGAGGCCGATGTTCACGACGCCCGACCGCTCCGAGAACATGCCGCCGATGGAGGCGAACATGAGCGGCGTCGCGTAGCGCAGCATCGACCCGAACAGGGCCGACCAGACGACGACCGACTCGAGGTTGCCGACGCTCGAGCGCGTCGCGCCCCAGCCGAGCAACGCGCCGAAGACGGCGGCGGCGATCGCATAGCCGCCGACCTTCCGCTCCCCGCGGATGAGCGCGCCGATCCCGACGGTGAGCGCGACCAGGCCGAGGAGGATCGGGCCATACGGCGTCCGCGCGCCGAACGGCGGCAACGCGACGAGCGCCGCGAACACGCCGACGACGACGCCGGCCCATCCGGTCGTGCGCGGCGTCGTGTACCAGCGCGTCACGCGGCCGCGCTCCTCGAGAGTCGAAGCTTGCGGAGCAGCCAGAGCACGAGCACGTCCGCTCCGACGAAGAGGACGACCATCCCCTGGATGATCACGGTGAGGTTCGACGCCAGCTCGGGCGGGAACGTCTCCGGGTCGAGGTTCCGCGTCGACGTGCCCGTCAGCAGCGCGCCGAAGAGGAGGGCGCCGAGGAAGACGCCGACGGCCGAGTTTCGGCCGAGGAGCGCGACGGCAATGCCGACGAACCCGAGGTTCGAGATCAGGATGTCGCCGGTCGAGATGCGGTACTGCCAGCCGAGGATGTCGATCGCGCCGGCGATCCCGGCGAACGAGCCCGCGATGAACATCGCCAGGAAGTAGTTCCGCGCGACACTGATGCCGCCGTAGCGCGACGCCTCCGGGTTGAAGCCGACCGCGCGCACGCCGTACCCGAGCGTCGTCCGGTTGAGGATCATCCAGTAGGTGACCAGGGCGCCGATCGCGATGAAGAAACCGATGTGGAGGCCCTGGAGGAGCGGGTCGCCCCAGAACACGGGGAGCTTCGCGCCGTCGGAGACGTCGTGGGAGATCGGCGAGCCGGTCGAGGCGTTCTGGAGCGGCCCCTCGAGCGTGAAGAGGAACACGCCCGTCCAGATCACGATCCAGTTGATCATGATCGTGGAGATCACCTCGTGCGTCCCGCGCGTCGCCTTGAGGAAGCCTGCGATGCCCGCGAGGAGCGCGCCCGCGAGCGTGCCGAGCACGAGAGTGAGCGTCACGTGCAGGAACGGCGTCATCCCCGAGAACTGCCAGCCGATGATGACGGCGACGATCGCGCCGCCCAGGTACTGCCCCTGCCCGCCGATGTTGAAGAGCCCGCACTTGAACGCGAACGCGACCGCGAGGCCGGTCAGGATCAGCGCCGTCGTCGTGATCAGGGTCTGCTGGAGGTTGAACGCGGCGCTGTCGCGGGTCGCCTGGTCGACCCAGGGAAAGAACCAGTCGAAGCCGGCGCCCTTGAAGATCTCCCGGTACACGCCCCATGGCGCCTTCCCCGTCGAGACGACGATGACGAGGCCTCCGAGGAGAAACGCGATGACCGCGGTCAAGACCGGCGCGAGCAGGCCGCTCGCCTGCTGCGCGAGCGAGTAGCGCTCGACGAAGCCGGTCGCCTCCGGCGCCTCCTCGCCGCCCGGGCCGGGGTCGGGCTCCGGCGCGCGCACGGTCGGCTCCTCGCTCACGCTGCCACGCCTTTGTTGCGCCCGCCGCCCGTCATCGCGATGCCGAGCTCTTCCTCGCTCGCCGTCGGCGGGAACTCGCCCACGATCGCGCCCTCGTACATCACGAGGATCCGGTCGGCGAGCGAGAGAACCTCCTCGAGCTCGAGCGAGACGAGCAGGATCGCGCGACCCTCGTCACGCTCCGCGATGAGCCGCCGGTGGACGAACTCGATCGCGCCCACGTCGAGGCCTCGCGTCGGTTGCGCGGCGATGAGCACGCGGGGGTCGCGGTCGATCTCGCGCGCGAGGATGACCTTCTGCTGGTTGCCGCCGGACAGCCCTCCCGCGCGCGTGCGCGGGCCGCCGCCGCGGACGTCGAACTCCTGGATCAGCCGTGCCGCCCGCCGCAGCAGCTGCCGGGGGAACAGCCAGCCGTACCGCGAGTCGGGCGGCGAGCGATAGTCGTGGAGGCTCAGGTTCTCCGCGATCGAGAAGTCGAGGACGAGGCCTCGCCGCTGGCGATCCTCCGGGATGTGACCGAGCCCCGCCTGGAAGTGTCGGTGCGCGTTCGCCCGGGTGACATCCCGGCCGTCGACCTCGACGCGACCGTTCTCGACGGCCATGAGGCCCGTCAGCGCGTCGATCAGCTCGGTCTGGCCGTTGCCGTCGACGCCCGCGATCGCCACGATCTCACCGGCCCGCACCTCGAACGACACGTCCCGCACCTTCTCGAGCCCGCGGTCGTCGCGGACGCTGAGCCCCTCGACCCGTATGAGCGGCTCGGCGGGGGAACCGGCGCTCTTCTCGACGCGCAGCAGCACGTCGCGCCCGACCATGAGCCGGGCCAGCGTGTCCTCGGTCGCTCCCTCCGTGCCGATCGTCTCGATCAGTTTGCCGCGGCGCAGAACGGTGATCCTGTCGGCGATCTCGAGCACCTCGTTCAGCTTGTGGCTGATGAAGATGATCGACTTCCCCTGCTCGGTCAGGCTGCGCACGATCCCGAACAGCTCGTGTGCCTCCTGCGGGGTCAGCACCGCCGTGGGCTCGTCCAGGACGAGGATCTCGGCGCCGCGGTAGAGCGCCTTCAGGATCTCGACCCGCTGCTGCTGGCCGACGGTGATGTCCTCCACCTTCGCGTGAGGGTCGACCGCGAGGCCGAACTGCTCGGAGATCTCTCGCACGCGGGACTCGGCGGCGCCCTCGTCCATCAGGATCCCCGCGTGTCTTGGCTCGACCGCGAGCACGATGTTCTCGGCCACGGTCATCACCGGGATGAGCATGAAGTGCTGATGCACCATCCCGACGCCCTTGTCGATCGAGGCGCGCGGCGAGCCGAGCTCGACCTTCTCGCCGTGGATCAGGATCTCGCCCTCGTCGGGCGTGTACAGCCCGTAGAGGCAGTTCATCAGCGTCGACTTGCCGGCGCCGTTCTCGCCGAGCAGCGCGTGCACCTCGCCCGCTTTGAGGTCGAACGAGACGTCGTCGTTCGCGACGATGCCGGGGAACCGCTTCGTCACGTGCCGCATCTCGAGGACAGCGGGCTCGTCGGGCATCCGCGGGATTCTATGCGGCTGGGCAGGACGAAAGCACGTCGACCCTGCGCCGATGACTCGAAGGTGGTTTGCGGCTCAGCTACGCGGCACGTCGATCGCGCCGTCTGCGATCTGCTTCGACACGTCGTCCAGCTTCTCGATCAGCGCGTCTCGATCCGGCGCGTCCGCGCTCACCTCGCCGTACCCGACGCCGCCGTTAGCCAGGTCGAAGAGCGTGTCCGCCCCGCCTTCGAACGTGCCGTCGACGACGCTCTGGATCGTCTCGAACACGGCGACGTCGACCTTCTTCGTCGCGCTCGTCAGGATGTGCGGGCCGAGGAACGACTGGTCGTTGTCGACCCCGATCGCCCAGACGCCACGATCCTTCGCAGCGGAGATCGCCCCGAGCCCGCAGCCCCCCGCCGCCGCGAAGACGACCTCGGAGCCGCGTGCGACCTGGTTGAGCGCGAGCTCTGCGCACTTCGCCTGGTCGACGAAGTCCTGCGAGTACCCCTGGAGCACGGTGATGCCGGGCTTCTCGGCCTTCGCGCCCTCGCGGTATCCGGCGAGGAACGAGACGACCGCCGGCACCGCCTGCCCGCCGATCGCGCTGACGGAGCCTCCGTCGGCCACCGACGCGGCGGCGACGCCCGCGAGGTATCCCGACTCCTGCTCGGCGAAGACGAGCCCGCGCACGTTTGTAGGGTCTCCGGCGAGATCGGTGTCTGAGTAGTCGACGATCGCGAACGACGTGTCCGGGAACTGCTGCGCGACGGTGGCGAGCGCGTCGCCCATGAGGAAGCCCACCGCGACCACGAGATCCGCGCCCTGGCGCACCGCAGCGGTGAGGTTCGGGA
>DASUZN010000231.1:0-4189 GCA_036376855.1 Gaiella sp.
GTGGGGACAGTCCCCGGGACCCGGCCGGATTCGGCGTGGGCGAATGGACACCGACGTGGTCGGCGGAGGACTACGCGGCCGCGATCGCGGCCGTGCGCGCCGCGATCGCGCGGGGCGACGTCTACCAGGTCAATCTCGTCCAGCACCTCTCCGCGTCGTTCTCGGGAAGTCCGCGCACGCTCGCCGCCCGACTAGGCCCCCTGACACAACCGAACGACGCACCGCTCGGCGACAGCGAGTGGCGGCTCTTCGAGGGAAACGGCTGGGCGATCGTCTCCGCCTCGCCCGAGCTCTTCGTGGGGCGCAGCGGTAGCACGTGGCGCACGCGGCCCATCAAGGGAACCAGGCCCCTAGGCGGCCGCGCAGAGCTCCTCGCGTCGGCGAAGGACGCCGCCGAGCACGTCATGATCGTCGACCTCGAGCGCAACGACCTCTCGCGCGTCTGCGTGCCGGGCACCGTTCGCTGGCCGCAGCTGATGGTCGCCGAGCCGCTCGCAGGCGTCGAGCACCTCGTATCCACGGTCGAGGGGCAGTTGCGGCCGGACGCCGGCCTCGCAGAGATCCTCGGGGCGCTCTTCCCGGGCGGCTCGGTTACCGGGGCGCCGAAGATCGCGGCGGTCGACCTTATCGCGGCGCTCGAGCCCGTGGGGCGCGGAGCCTCGATGGGCGCGCTCGGCCGGGTCCATGGGAACGGCGACCTCGAGCTCGCGTTGACGATCCGCACGTTCGCGGTCGCGGACGGGCGCATCCACCTCTGGGTGGGTGGCGGAATCGTCTGGGACTCCGATCCGTACGAGGAGGTCGCCGAGTCGCTCGTCAAGGCCGCGCCGCTCCTGGACGCGATCGGCGCCCCGCTCGAGCCGTCTCCGGCAGCCCGGGGAGGTCCGCGGCGATGAGCGAGCGACCGCTCGCTGCGGCTGTGTCGGGACTCGGCGTCGTCGATCCCGCGCGTGCCGTGATCGCGGCGACCGACGAGGGCTTCACGCGCGGACGTGCCGCATTCGAGACGCTCCGCGTCTATGGCGGACGCCCGTTCCGGCTCGACGAGCACCTCGCGCGACTCGCGGGCTCGGCGGACCGGCTGGGGCTGCCCGAGCCCGATCCCGAGGCGCTCCGTGAGCTGGTCGACGCCGCGCTCGGAGCGGCGGACGCCGGGGACGTCGGCCTGCGCATCTACTGGACACCCGGCGCACCGGACGCGGGACCGACCGCGATCGTCCTCGTGTCGCCGATCCCCGACTGGATCGAGGCTGCGCGGGCGCGCGGCCAGCGTCTCGTCTCGCTCGTCTTCCCCGGTCGCTCCGTTCCGTGGCTTCTCCCCGGAACCAAGTCGGTGAGCTATGCGACGCACGTCGCGGCGGAAGCCGAGGCGCGACGTCGCGGTGCCGACGACGCCGTCCTGGTCGACGTCGACGGCACCGTGCTGGAGGGAACGGTGACGAACGTCTGGTGGCGCGAGGGCGACACTCTTCTCACGCCGGAGCTCGAGCTCGGCATCCTCGCGGGGGAGACGCGCGCGGCGCTGCTCGGGCTTGCAACCGAGGAGGGCTTCGGCGTCGAGACCGGAGCGTTCCCGCTCGACCGCCTGCTCGAAGCGGAAGAGGTCTTCACGTCGTCGTCCGTCCGCGAGGTCATGCCGGTCGTCTCGGTCGACGGGCATGCCTACGACAGCCGTCGTGCGGCCGAGGCGATGCTCCGCGCGCTCCGTCGCCTCGCAGCCGGTTGACCGGGATCCGGCGCTGCTCGAGCGCACCTCCTCGCTACCCTCTCGGCATGGAGAAGCTGCGCCTCGGCGGGATGGCCCTCCAGAACGGCGTCCTCGTCCACGGGCCCCGCACGTGGGGCGCCGCAGTGCGCCTGCCCGACGGCACGATCAAGACGGCCTCGGGGCCGAAGCCGCGGCTCGGCGTCGGCGACTCGGTGCCGCTGGTGCGCGGCGCGCTACGGCTGGCCGAGGCATTCGCGGTGCTGCCGGCGATGAAGCGCGGGCTGCCCGAGGCGCGCCTTCCGTTCGAGCGCCCGGCTGTCGCGGTCGCGCTCGTCGCCGCCTCGACCAGCGCGACGCTCGTGCGACGCTCCTCGCTTCCTCTCGTGCCGCGGGAGGCCGTCGTGGTGATGGCGTCGCTCGCCCCGGCGCTCATCGCACTGCGCGGCGAGGAGCTGACCGCCTATCACGGCGCAGAGCACGTCTCCATCGGGACCTACGAGACCGGCGAGCGAGCGTCGAAGGAGCACGAGCGCTGCGGGTCACACCTCGTCGGCCCGCTCACGATCGCGACCGCGCTCGCCGGCGCGGCTGCGGAGCTCGTACCCGCGCGACATCGCACGGCTGCCCGGCTCGTCGGTGCGGTCGGAGCGGTCGGCGCCGCGGTCGAGGTCTTCGGCTGGATGGCCCGGAATCCGGACAAACGTCTCTCGCGTGCCCTCGCCCGTCCCGGGACCGAGCTCCAACGGCGGCTCTCGACGAGCGAGCCGAGCGAGGCGCAGCTGGAGGTTGCCGAGGCTGCCCTGCAGACGGTGATCGCGGCCGAGCAAGAAGCGTCGTGACCACGGCGCCCACGCGAGCGCGACGGGAGCGGCTCGAACCGACGATCTTCGACCTTCCGGTCGAGAAGATGCGCGACGGCTACTACAGCGACGCGTACTTCAACCACACCCGGTCGGCGCTGCTCCACGACGGCCGGCGCCCGCGGGTGGTGATGCAGGTGTTCCAGAGGAAGCACGCGATGCTCGGCGGTCTCGACGAGGCGCTGGCGATCCTCGAGCTCTGCTCGGACGACTGGGCGGGCTTGACCGTTCACACTCTCCGCGACGGTGACCGGGTGGAGCCTTGGGAGACGGTCATGACGATCGAGGGGGACTACACGACGTTCGCGCACCTGGAGACCGTCGTGCTCGGCACGCTTGCCCGCAGGACGCTCATTGCGAGCAACACCGCGCGCGTCGTCGAGGCGGCGAACGGCAAGCCGATCATCTTCATGCCGGCCCGGCACGACCACCATCGCGTGCAGACGGGCGACGGGTACGCCGCCTTCGTCGCGGGTGCAGTGCTCGGCGCCGAGATCGGCGTCACGTCCGATGCCCAGGCGTCGTGGTGGGGCGGCAGGGGCGTCGGCACCGTCCCACATTCGCTGATCGCTGCCTACGGCGGCAACACCGTGCTCGCGGCGACGAAGTTCGCCGACTGGGCGAGCGCCGATTTCCGGATCACGGTGCTCGTGGACTTCGACAACGACTCCGTCCGAACCGCCCTCGATGTCGCGCGGGCTCTCGGCCCTCGACTCTGGGGCGTTCGTCTCGACACCTCGGGCCAGCTCGTCGACCGTGCATTGTGGGAGGAGATGGGCGACTTCGACCCGCGCGGCGTGAACGAGCGCCTCGTCCGCAAGGTGCGCGCCGCGCTCGACGAGGACGGCTTCGAGCGCGTCCGGATCGTCGCGTCCGGCGGATTCACGGTCGAGAAGATCGAGGCGTTCGAGAGTCGTGGCGTGCCCGTGGACGCGTACGGCGTCGGCTCGTCGCTGATCCGTGGGGAGTACGACTTCACCGCAGACATCGTGATGACCGACGGTAGGCCGACGGGGAAGGTGGGGCGCAGATTCCGGCCGAGCGCACGCCTGGAGCTCGTCGAGTGACGGACGTCGTGCGTCTCGTCTTCGAGACGCATTCGCTGACGGTCGACAACGAACGGGGGATCGCGACGGGATGGCTCGGCGGGGCGCTCTCCGCGCGAGGGCGCGCTTTCGCGGAGGAGCTGGGCGAGCGCAGACGCGACGACGGGATCGACGCCTGCTTCGCGTCCGACCTGGCCCGCGCCGTCGAGACCGCCGAGATCGCATTCGCTGCGACGGACATCCCCGTGCTCCTCGACTGGCGCCTCCGCGAGCTCGACTACGGCGAGCTGAACGGCGCGCCGGCCGATGCGATCGCCGCCGAGCGAGGCCACCGGGTCGACGTCCCGTTCCCCGGTGGGGAGAGCTACCGCGATGCAGTCGGTCGCCTCGCGTCGTTTCTCGACGACGTGCGGGTCGGCTACGCCGGCGAGCGCATCCTGCTGATCGGGCACACCGCCACGCGCTGGGCGCTCGACCACCTGATCGACGGCCGGCCGCTCGAGCAGGTCGTCACTGCGCCGTTCGACTGGAGCGAAGGCTGGGAGTACGACCTCGACCCGAGCCCCCGGGCGATC
>DASUZN010000232.1:0-15126 GCA_036376855.1 Gaiella sp.
GGGCACTCGTCGGCGCCGTGGTACCTCGTTGTCGGGCTCCCCGTCGCCGGCGCCGCGATCGTCGTCGCCGCGCGCATGCTGCTGCCGGGCGACGGAGGCCACTCGCCGATCGAGGGTCTCAGCATGGCCCCGACGCCGATCGCCAACGCGCCGGGTGTCGCTCTCGCCGCGCTCGGCACGCTTCCCTTCGGTGCGGTGCTCGGGCCCGAGGCGCCGGTGATCGCGCTCGGATCCGTCGTCGGCGTCGCCGCGGCACGCTTCTCGCCGGCAGGAGAGCGGGCCACGAAGGTGCTCGCGAGCGCGGGCGGCTTCGCCGCGATCTCGGCGCTCTTCGGCGGGCCGCTCGTCGCCGGCATGCTGCTCGTCGAGGGTGGCATCGGGATGGGCGCGATGCTGCTCCCGGTTCTCCTTCCTGGGCTCGTTGCCGCCGGTATCGGCTACCTCGTGTTCGTCGGATTCGGCAACTGGGGCGGCCTCGAGGCACCCGGTCTCGTCGTGTCCGACTTGCCGCTCTACGACGGGGTGCACCTCCTCGACCTCGTCGTCGCGGTCGTCATCGGCGTGGTGGGCGCGCTGATCGTCCTCGTGTCCCGGCGGGCGGCCGAGCGGGTCGACGGGTTCGGCGGCAGCCTCGGGCTTCCGGCATTGCTGATCGGCGGCGGCCTCGCGATCGGGCTGGTCGCCGAGCTCGGAGGGCAGCTGGGGGCCGACCCGATGGACATCCTCTTCTCCGGTCAGGCCTCGCTGAACGCCGTCACCTCGGCGGACTCGACGAAGATCGTCCTGATCCTGCTCGTCGGAAAGCTCCTCGCCTACGCCGTCAGCCTCGGCTGCGGCTTCCGCGGCGGGCCCGTCTTCCCGGCGATCTTCCTCGGCGTCGCCCTCGCGTCGCTGACCGTCGTCGTCTTCGACGTCTCGCCGACGCTCGCGATCGCCGTCGGCGCGGCTGCGGGTACGGCCGCGCAGACCCGCCTTCTCATCACGCCGGTCCTTCTGGCGGCCGTCCTCGTCGGCACGCAGGGGAGCGACGCCATCCCCGCAGCTGTCCTCGCGAGTGCCGCCGCCTGGCTGACGATGGCCGCGATCGAAGGCGTCGAGCTCGGCCCGGAGACGCCGGTCGCGAAGCCGCCCGCGCACCGCTGAAGAGCGACCGCGTCTTCTACGCCTCGTCGCGCGCCGTGTCGTTCCAGGAGGCGAACGTCACTGCCCCGTGGTGAGAGCCGCCTCGAGCTTCTCCACGACCTGGTCGATCGTGAAGCTCGCCGCGCGCTGTCGTGGCGGGAACTCCTGGAAGGTCTGCAGGAACTCGGCCACCACCGACGTCGCCGCGAACACCAGGTACGCCTGGTCGATGAACCAGTCGTAGTAGGTGTTCGAGGTCACGTCGGCGCGCTCGAACGGGTCCGTTCGGAGGTTGAACATCTTCGGGATGCGAAGTGGGACGAAGGGCTCCGCCCACACCTGCAGCGTCCCCTGCACTCGCTGCTCCATGAAGACGGCCTTCCAGTGGTCGAAGCGGATCGCGAGCACGTCGCCGTCGTCGGAGAAGTAGACGAACAGCTGGCGCGGGCTTCGATCCGCCTCGCCCGTGAGGTACGGAAGCAGGTTGAAGCCGTCGATGTGCACCTTGAAGGTCGCGTCACCGGCGGTGTGTCCGCCGCGGAGCTTCTCGACGATGTCGGGCTCTCCGGCCGCGGCGAGGAACGTCGGCAGCCAATCGTGATGCTGAACGATCTCGTTGGAGACGGAGCCTGCCGCGATCTTGCCGGGCCACCGCACCATCAGCGGGATCCTGAACGCCCCTTCCCAGTTCGTGTTCTTCTCGCCGCGGAACGGGGTCATCCCGGCGTCGGGCCACGAGTTGAGGTGCGGCCCGTTGTCCGTCGAGTACACGACGATCGTGTCGTCGGCGATGCCGAGCTCGTCGAGCAGGTCGAGCAGCTTCCCGACGTGCTTGTCGTGGTCGATCATCGTGTCGTGGTAGGGCGACTGCCACCGGCCCGCCTGGCCCTGGCTTCGCCGCTTGGTGTGCGTTCGGAAATGCATGTGCGTCGTGTTCACCCAGCAGAAGAAGGGCTTGCGCCGGTTGTTCTGCCGGCGGATGTAGTCGCAGGCGGCATCGACGAACTCGTCGTCGCACGTCTCCATCCGCTTCTTCGTCAGCGGCCCTGTGTCCTCGATCCTCTGCTTGCCGATGCGCCCCCACCGAGGATGCTCTTTCGGATTGTCCTTGCCCGACGCCTTGCAGCGCAGGACGCCCCGCGGCCCGAAGCGCTCGTGGAAGTTCGGGAAGTCCTCGGCCGGCGGGTAGTTCGGCAGCTCCGGCTCCTCCTCCGCGTTCAGGTGGTAGAGGTTGCCGAAGAACTCGTCGAACCCGTGCACCGTCGGCAGGAACTCGTTGCGGTCACCGAGGTGGTTCTTGCCGAACTGCGCGGTCGCATAGCCGAGCGGCTTCAGCAGCTCCGCGATCGTCGGGTCCTCGGCGCTCAGGCCGGTCGTCGCGCCCGGCACGCCGACCTTGCTGAGGCCCGTGCGGAAGGCGCTCTGCCCCGTGATGAACGAGGAGCGCCCCGCCGTGCAGCTCTGCTCGCCGTAGGAATCGGTGAAACGCATCCCCTCGTTCGCGATGCGGTCGATGTTCGGCGTGCGGTAGCCCATCAACCCGTCGCTGTAGCAGCTCAGGTTGGTGATGCCGATGTCGTCGCCCCAGATCACGAGGATGTTCGGCTTGTCGGGCATCAGGCGGTTGCTCCTTCCGAGGAGGGTGAGGGTTCGCGGACGATGCAGCGGAAGCCGAGATGCGACATCGAGGTGTCGATCATCTGCGGCTGGCGGGCGGCGGGGCGGTAGCGGAGGCAGTAGTTCGGCGCGCAGAGGTGCGAGCCGCCCTTGATCACCTTGCGCGGGATGTGCTCGCCCGGCTGGCCGGGGTTGAAGCTCTCCTCCGCCGAGGTGACGCGAGGGTTCGACGGGACGCAGCACGGGCTCGCGACCTCGTCCGGATGCCGCGGGACGTACCAGTCGGCGGTCCACTCCCAGACGTTGCCGGTGATGTCGTAGAGCCCGTAGCCGTTCGGCGGGAAGCTGCCGGCGGGCGACGTGCGCTCGTAGCCGTCGAGTTTCAGGTTCTGCCAGGGGAACTCGCCCTGCCAGGTGTTCGCCATCGCCTTGCCGTCCGGGAAGTGCTCGTCTCCCCAGGCGAAGACCTTGCCCTCGAGACCGCCGCGCGCGGCGAGCTCCCACTCCGCCTCCGTCGGCAGCTCCTTGCCGGCCCACGCCGCATAGGCCTCGGCGTCCTCGTAGGCGACATGCGTGACCGGGTGGGTGTCGCGGCCGTTGATCGTCGTGCCCTTCCCGCCCGGACGCTTCCAGTACGCGCCGGGGACGTACTCCCACCAGTTGCGATAGTCGTCGAGATTCACCGGCCCGGCGGTTCCGTGGAACACGAGCGAACCGGGTACGAGCAGGTCGGGATCGGCGTCGGGGTACTCCGCGGGGTCGAGCGGCCGCTCGGCGACCGTGACATGCCGCGTCTCGCGGACGAAGCGCCGGAACGCGGCGGCGGTCACCGGCGTCTCGTCCATCCAGAAGCCGTCGACCGCCACGCGATGGACGGGACGCTCCTCCGGATAGAACTCGTCGGAGCCCATCGCAAAGGTGCCGCCCGGGATCCACGCCATTCCCTCGCGCTTCGAAGCAGCTTCGACGGTCGCGGTCACGGCGTATCGAGTCTAGACCAGCCCCGATTAGGCTCCACCCACGGCATGGACGAGCGCTCAGACACCACGGGACCGCTCTCGGGACTCCGTGTCGTGGAGCTCGGGGGGATCGGCCCGGTGCCGCTCTGCGGGATGGTCGTCTCCGACCTCGGCGCGGAGGTCGTGCGCGTCGACCGTCCTGCCGACGCGGGACGCGAGCCGCTCGTTCCCACGCTCCATCGCGGCCGCCGCTCGCTCGCGATCGACCTGAAGGCGCCGGAGGGCGCCGACCTCGTGCTGCGGCTCGTCGACCGCTGCGACGCGCTGATCGAGGGCTTCCGTCCCGGCGTCCTGGAGCGCCTCGGGCTCGGCCCGGAGATCTGCCTCGCGCGGAACCCGCGGCTCGTCTACGGCCGGATGACGGGTTGGGGTCAGGACGGACCGCTCGCCCAGGAGGCAGGCCACGACGTCAACTACATCGCGCTCGCCGGTGCGCTCGGGGCGATCGGCCCTGCCGAGGGCGACCCGGTCGTGCCGCTCAACCTGATCGCGGACATGGGCGGAGGCGGAATGCTGCTCGCGCTCGGCGTCTGCGCCGGCGTGCTCCGCGCGCGCGAGACAGGACAGGGTCAGGTCGTCGACGCGGCGATGACCGACGGGACGGCCCTGCAGCTCGCGGGCATCTACGGGCTTCTCGCGCGCGGGCTCTGGACGGACCGCCGCGGCACGAACCTCCTCGACGGCGCCGCGCCGTTCTACCGGACGTACCGCTGCGCGGACGGCGGACACGTCGCGGTCGGGTGCCTCGAGCCGCAGTTCTACGCGGCGTTCCTCGGGGTGCTCGGGCTCGACGCCGACCCGCTGTTCTCCGACCAGCACGAACGCTCCGCGTGGCCGGCGATGGGGGCGCGGCTGGAGGCGGTGTTCGCGGAGCGCCCGCGGGACGAATGGACTGCAGCTTTCGCGGGGCACGATGCGTGCGTCACGCCCGTTCTCGGCCTGGAAGAGGCGGCGCGGCATCCGCACAACGCGGCGCGCGGCACCTACGTCGTCGACGACACGGGCGCGGTCCAGCCCGGCGTCGCGCCGCGGTTCCGCGGCACGCCGTCGGAGGCCCCTGGTCCGGCCCGCCCGATCGGCGCCGACACGGACGCCGTCCTACGCGAGCTCGGGATGGACGACGCCGCGCTCGCAGAGCTGCGAGAGCGCGGCGTCGTCGGTTGACCGAGCCAACGTCGATCTGACCGAGTGGTCGCCCAGGCCGGGAATCGCGTCAGACGCGTACGACCGGAACGGCGCCGGAAGATCTGTGAGGTCGTCGTCCTGGGTCCAGAGCTCGGCCTCGTTGACGAGGGTCGTGGCCGCGATCCAGGTGTCGTTGATGCGCGGCGTGCGACCGCCCGCAAGGCGTCGCGCGGCCAGCGCTGCGTAGGCGGAGGCAGTGCGCTCGTCGATCGGGAGCGCGCTCGCGAGAGCGCGGACCTTGAACCGTCGGCGGCGATGCGGCCCGCACGGTGCATGCGCTCGAGCGCGGACGGGTCGACGCCGCTCGGGGGCCTACTCTTCGAGCGCGAAGCTGCCGTAGGCGATCTCGCCCGCGCGCTCGTACGTCGCAACCGTCACTCCGGTGGTCGCCGTCTCGATGTCGGCGAGCGCGAGACCTGCCGGGACGGCACCGTCGCCGAACAACCGCTTCCCCTCGCCGACGACGACCGGGAACGTCCAGAGCTTGAACGTGTCGACGAGGTCGTTGCGAAGGAGCGTCTGCAGGAGATCGGCGCTCCCGATCACGAGCAGGTAGTCGCCGTCCTGCGCCTTGAGCCGTGCGACCGCCTCGGGGACGTCGCCTTCGAGCAGCGTCGAGTTGTTCCAGTCGAGCGTCCGGGCCGACCGTGACGCGACGTACTTCGGGACGGCGTTGAGCTTCGCGGCGAGCGGGTCGTCGTCGCCCACCTTCGGCCAGTGCCCGGCGAGGATCTCGTAGGTCCGCCGGCCGAACACGACGCCACCCGCGGCAAGGTGGATCTCCCCGGCGAGCTCCCCCATCCGCTCGTCCCAGTAGCCGACCGACCAGCCGCCGTGTGCGAACCCTCCGTCGTCGTCCTCGCCGGGACCGCCCGGTGCCTGCATCACGCCGTCGAGCGTCATGAACGTGGTCGCGACGAGCTTTCTCATGTCCGTTCCTCCCATGTCGTTGTCCGTCGTCCACTCCGACTCGCTTGCCGGGCAGAGCTCATCGGTGCGCGTCGCAAGACGACTGAGGGCCGCTCGCGCGGCCCTCAGTCCTTGTACGGATCGTGCACGTCGCGACCGGCCATCGCGACCCCGAGCGGCCGGAGCGTGTGCTTCACGCGGATCGTGCCGCCATGCGCGGCGAGCACCTCCGGCAGGCGCTTGTACACCTCGGGCGCCTCGTCCGCGCCGCCTCCCACGAGCACGATGCCCTGCTCGCGCAGACGCGCCTGCACCGCCAGCCAGTCGACGAGACCGGGTCGGACCTGCTCGGTCACCGACGTCTTCATCACGCCCGCCTCCGGGTGCACCGGGCACGGCTCGCCGTCCGTGATCCGGTCGCAGTCGCGGTTCCGGCAGACGAACCGCTTCCGCCGCCGGACGCGGCCCGCCGCCTGCGAGCGGCTCATCACGCGACCGGCGCCGTGCACCGTCGAGAAGAGCGCCTCCTCGTTCTCCGGGGACTCGACGCCCTCGAGGATGACGGACTCGTCGCCCATCGAGCCTCCGACGAAGCCCTCCTGGCCCGGTCGCGCGGGCGTGCAGCCCTTGCGCACGACCCAGTAGTTGCGGCCGCCGTGCTCCTCGCGCCACGCGAAGTTGTGGTGGTTGTGCACCTCGCGCTCCGCGCGGGCGCCGAGGATCTCGAGCACCTTGTCGACCACGACGTCACGGCCCGCGTACGCGTACTCGCCCGCGAGCTCCATCGCGGCGATGTACGACTCGCCGAGCTCGGAGCCGATCTCGAACAGCACCGGCGGCGAGTCCATCTCACCCTCGTGCGCCCTGCCGTCGAACGGCAGGCCCTGCGCGAGCGCGAGAAAGCCCGACGCCGTCTTGTGGCCGAAACCACGCGAGCCGAAGTGGACGCCGACCCACACACGGTCGTCCTCGTCCGCCATCAGGTTCACGTAGTGGTTGCCCGAGCCCACCGTGCCGAGCTGCGACTCGGCCAGCTGCGAGAGCTTCCGCTGGGGAGCGAAGTCCGCGGTGCGGACCTGCTCGAGCACCGGGTGGTCGACTCGCTCCTGCGCCGGCACGCCGACACCGAAGGAGATCCGCCGCGTGATCTCCCGCATGAGGACCTCGACACCGCCGAGCGCGTCGAGGTCGTCTCGATGCAGATCGGTCAGCGCCGCCTTGTTGCCGCAGCCGATGTCGTAGCCGACTCCCGACGGCGAGACGTAGCCCTCGTAGGCGACCGCACCGCCGATCGGCTGCGAGTAGCCCGGGTGGTGGTCGGCGCACAGGACGCCGAGCTCGGAATCGCCGGCAGCCATGCAACGCTCGAGCTGCTCGAGGCTGCGCTGGTCGACCGGACCGAAGGTCTTCACGTGCATCTGTTCCCTCCATTGTCGTCGTCTGTCAAGACACCGGGCGGACTCGAACCGCCGTGTCGCGCTTTGCAGGCGCGCGCCTGACCGCTCGGCCACGGTGTCGGGAAGGCCTCCGAGAGGATTCGAACCTCTGCAAACCCGGGTTCGAAGCCCGGTGCTCTCGTCCGCTGAGCTACGGAGGCGTGATGTCGCCGTCGGCGCCGAGAAGCTCGCCGACGCGGACCTGCTCGGTGAGGAGGCGACGGAAGCGCGCGGTGTCTTGACCGACGTACGCTCGCGTGAGCTCCCGCCCGGCCAGGTACGTGATGACGTACGTCCGCGACGTCGGGTCCTGCAGAAACCGGATCAGGTGCGCGGCCATGTCCGGCGTCAGGAGACCCCACCGCTCGAGATACGCCTGTACCTCCGTCTCCTCCGCCCCGGTGTCGTGGAGCTGGAGCGCCGCGTTGAGGTTCGCCCACCGGCACGGCTCGAGTGCCCGCTCGACGGCGAGCGCGAGGTCGAGATCGAACTCGACACCAGCTTCGTGCCGTACGACGTCGGCGAGCGCCGCAGCGCCGTCTCCACCGAGCAGCAGTCCCGGTGCGATCGTGGCGATCCCCTCCGCGATCATCGACTGGGGCGTCGGGACGAGCACCAGGGTCTCCTCGAGGAGGCCGCGACCGCGGACGAGCGCCTGCTCCTTGCAGCACCGCTCGGTGTGATGCCCCGGATACGTCTCGTGGATCGCCAGGGTCAGGAGCTCGATCGCAGAGATGGGCAGGTCGACATTCACCGAGATGCTGCTCTGCAGGTCGCCGAGGTACTCGCAGAACGCGAGCCACGGCACGTCGTGGACCAGCTCGACGGCGACGTCCTCGCCCTTCGGAAGCTCGACGATGGCGCGCGTCTGTCTCCGTGCCTCTTGGATGACGGGGGCGATAGCGCGCTCGACCGCGTCGCCCGGCACACGGACCGACTCCTCCCAGCTCCGGTGGCGCTCCGCCACCGAGCCTGCTCCCGGGAGCAGCCGGTCGAGCTCGTCGTGCGCGGCGGCGAAGACCGACTCGTCGGTGCGCCGCGGCCGTACGCCGTAGCACTGCTCGACCTCGTCGGCGTACGAAGGCTCCTCGCCCGCGATCACTCCGGCGTACGCCCGGAGCCCCCGTACCTGGTCGCGAAGCCAGCCGTCGGGGAGGTCGGCGAGCAGCGCGTCCGCCCGGTCGACGAGCTCGCGCGGCTCGACGAGCGGCGCCGCATCGACGGCCTCCGCGAGCTCGGGCGGCCCGAAGTACGCCTCGGCGATCCCCTCGACGTGCCGGCCGAGCTCGAGCCCGAGTAGGACGTATCGCTCTGCCAGCGTGTCGATCATCGCGGGAGGCTATGCGACCGGCGGTGCGCCTACCAGCCCCAGACGCGACGGTAGGCGTCGACGAGGAAGCGGTCGACCGTCGCCCAGTCGGGCGCAGCCGGAAGCGGCGTACGCTCGAGCGCCTCGGCCAGGCTGCGCTCGACCGCGTCGATCTCCTCGATCGCCTCGTCGAGCGTCCGCTCGCCGGTGCGGATCGCCATCACGCGCGACCGCTCCGGCTCGGACATCGGGAGCGTGACCCGGCCGGTCTCGAGCAGCTCGAGCCCTTGGTAGCCGAGACGCGCGGCATGCATCGCGTACTTGGTGTCGTAACCGTGCGCCTCGACGAGCTCCGGCCGATTGACGCGCTTCTGGCCACGGACGCCGAGGAGGCGCTCCTTCTGGCCGTGGAGATAGCCGAGGTACCCGCGCCCTGCACGCCGCGAGAGGATCGCCGGGGCGAGCGCTCGCAGCTCGTCACCGAGCGCGGTCTTCGTTTGGATCAGATCGTCCGGGACGAACAGGAGCAGGAGGATCGTCGGATGTCCCTTGAGCGCGAGTCGCATGTACTTGCGCAGGCTGTACGCAACCAGGTCGAGATCTCCGGGGCCGGATCGGACACCTTCCGGCTGCGTCCGCTCGACGTAGTGCTCGAACCCGTAGAGGCCGCCCTTGATCCCGCGTGCGCGGGCGAGCCCGAGCAGGTACTCGGGTGGCTCGACGAAGACGGCCATCTCGTCGCGGTCGTCCTGGCCGCCGTGGTGGAGGCCGTGCACCGTCGATCCGACCGTGGCGCGGAGGATCGTGCCTCGCTCGACCAGCTCTGCGGAATCCATCTCGCTCCTCTCGACGTTCGTCAGGGACTCTGGCGCACCGCCTGGACGACTTCGGCGGTGCGCCTTCGGGCCCGGCGCGATCGCGCGACGGGAAGGTGCGGATGGAGGGAGTCGAACCCCCACGGCCGAAGGCCGCCGGTTTCTGAGACCGGTGCGTCTGCCAGGTTTCGCCACATCCGCATGCGGCTCGGCGCGGGCACCCCCCGCGCCCGCGCCGAGCGTGCGACGGGCCGCAGGCATGAATCCGGCGGGCGACTCGTCGGTCTTACGCGGCATCCCGCGGGGGCTGCCGCTCGGGTCGTGCCGCCTCGAGGCGCGCCTTGCGACGCACGTCGAGGACGATCACCTTCGCCGCCCGGTCCGCGCGCACCGGGCGCGGGGGCACGAGCCGGACGATGTGCAGATGTCGATGCATCGCGTTCTCCTTTCGTGCGGGAAGCCGCCGCCGTTCAGAGGCAGTTGCGGCGGCGAAGTCGACGCCTTCAGGGATCTGCCCCGCCGCAGGCGGGGATCCGAGCGGGGGAATCCGCTCTGCGGATTCCCCCTTGCGAACAGATCAGACCGCGCTGCGGGCGAAGTCCGAGATCAGCTGCGGCGTCGCGGTGTCGAAGCCCACGACGTCGAGCATTCCCGGATCGGACGGGTCTGCGATCGAGAAGCCGTTCGCGACCATGCCGACCACGACCAGCCGTGCGTCGATGCCCGACGCCCGGCGGTAGTCGCGGAGCGCCTGCGCGGGGTGCACGCCGCCCGCCCAGGTCTCGCTGTCGGTGTAGATCACGAACGCGTCGATCGCCCGCTCCTTGGCCTGCGCGTACAGCATCGGGAGCGCGCAGTCCGTGCCGCCGAACGGCAGGTTGGACACCGTCCGCACGGCGTCGTCGAGACGCTGCCGCGGTGTGATCGGGAGCGGCGTCAGACCGTCCGTGTAACCGGAGTACACGGCGCGGCCCCGCTTGCGGAAGCCGCCCTTGCCGGCGAAGAAGCCCACCACCTCGTAGTCGGGCTCCGTCGCCGCCGTCACCAGAGCGAGCGCTGCCGACGCATCGCGCGGGCTCAGGCCCGGCACGCCGGCGACGTTGCCGGCGGCCATCGAGCCGGACACGTCGAGGGCGAGCATGACCCGCGTACCCGCCGGCTCGACGTTGTCGAACGCGGCGTAGAACGCGGCGTCGAGCGCGTCCACGACCCGGCCCACCGGGTGCCACTCGCCCCGGCCGCGCGCGCCGCGACCGGACGCGTACGTCCGGAGCGCCGCGAGCACCGCGATCGGGTGCACCCGTGCCCGGCGGATCCGCTCGGCGTCGCCCAGCTGCGACACGACCTTGTCCGTCGCGTCCGAGCGACCCTGGAGCAGGCCGATCCGCGTCATCGTCGCGAGGTTGCGGATCAGCGCCGTCATCGGCATGTCCTCGAGGAGCGCCGCCCAGACCTCGGGCGACGTGAGGTGCTCGGGCTTGAGCGCCTCGCGCGGCAGGCCGTACTCACGCACGAGCGCTGCCGTCTCCTCGGCCGCGACGGCCGCCTGTGCCCGGCCGAAGCCCTCGACGATCCGCGGCAGACCGTCCGTGGAGCCACCGCGGACGATCCACTCGAAGAGGCGAGCGTGCTCCGGCGTGACCGCGAGCTGCGGGTTGCCCGCGCCCACCCGCTTCGCCGGGTGAGCGAGCCGCAGGAGGTCGCGGTGCGTGACGCCCTCGCGCCGGCGGTACTTGACCGCCTGGTAGGCGAGCGCGTCCGGCGAGCGGGCCACGTACCACGCGCCGACCGCGCGTCGCAGCGACCGGCCCCAGCCGCGGAAGCCCTCGACGAACGTCGCGAAGCGGAACAGGTGCGTGCTGGTGCGGCACACCTGCGGCAGCGCCTCGAGCGCCGCCCTGCGCGTCGCCTCGTCGCTCGAGCCCGCCGCCATCGCGAGCGCGAAGAGCGCGGTGTCGTTCTTCGGCGCCCGGCCCTCGTCGCTGACGCGGACGATCTCGGCGACCGTCCGCGGGCCGTCCTCGGCGAGGCAGTTCGCCACCGCCTCGGCGCTCTGCAGCGTCAGCGTCGCCTCGGACGCGTAGTAGCTGCCGCCCTCGGTGCCGAGGATCAGGAAGCGTCGGAGCCGCGCCCAGTCGTCGACCCGCCAGACGTGGCCTCCTGCGCTGTTCGGCACCTGGCCCGAGCCCGGGATCGGCGCCGACTGGGGCACGCGTCGCGTGCCGAATCGCTTCAGGTACGACATCGGTTCTCCTTTCGGGTTCGGGAGCCGTCCTCGCGGGTCGCGCGGAGCTCCGCCTCGGCCCGCAGGCCGGTGTGGAAGCGCTCGAGCGACGCGATGAGCGTCTCGATCTTGTGGAGCGAGTTCTCGCGCTGCTCGGACGAGTCGACCGAGAACTCGAGGTGGATCTGATTCGTGCAGTCGGTGATCCGCAGCTTGAGCCGCGGCGACGGCAGCGAGCGCCGGCGGATCCGGTGGGCCGACGTGTCCTCGACGAACGCGCGCACGTGCGCACCGCCGTCGAACTCCGGGAACAGGTTGAGCGTCACGCGCTCGTCCACGCGTGCGCCCCGACGCGCCGGGCGGAGGGCCGCGGCGCCCCGTGTCGCATACTGCGTCAGGTAGGTCATCGCTCCCTCCTTTCGTGTGTCCTGCGGTCGTGGGGCCGCAAAACGGCGTTGTGTTGCTTGTGACTGAGCTACGGAACGCGACGCGCTCCGGGCGTGATTCGAACACGCCGCCTCCCGGCAATGGCCGGGCGCTCTACCCGATAACCGTCTCGCTTCCGGCCCGCAGGGCCGTTCGTGTGCTGCTCGCGGTCGTGTCTGTGAGGACCGGTGCGTCGTCAGGTCGATAACCGGTTCCTCTCCGGCCCGCGATGAGGTTGCTGCTGCGGTCGTGGTGCACAGCCGGACACTGCTCTACCAACTGAGCTACCGGAGCACGGAGGCTCCGGGCGGGACTCGAACCCGCGACCTGTCGATTAGGAGTCGATAACCGGACCGTTTCGGCCCGCAGCAGGGCATGTCGTCGCGGTCGTGGGACGCAGACCGGATCCGCACGCGCTTGTCTCCGTGCGGGCGGGATTCGAAGCCCGCTCGGCGGGATCTCCGCCTTTGCCAGATAACCGGACCAGCTTCGGCCCGCGACGATCCTCGATCAGCAAACCCGCCAGGATTCGAACCCGGACCTGCGAGGTTGGAGCTCGCTGTGCTTCCAGTTACACCACGGGCCTTCGAAGCGGACGGCCCGGATCGAACGGGCCTCCCCGGAGTGGCGCTCCGGTGCTCTGCCGGCTGAGCTACGTCCGCGAGTGAAACGCCCGGCTGGACTCGAACCAGCGACCTCCGCCGTCGCAGGACGGCGCTCTGTTCCGCTGAGCTACGGGCGTGTGGGCGGTGCGACCGGGCGGGAAAAGCCCACGCCCTCTCGCGGCTCTGGCGCGTCGCTCAGGGTGCCGTGCCGGAGGGGACAGTACGAACGTACGGCCCCGAAAGGCACGGCGCACTGAGCGGCGCGAGCGCCCGGCGGGAGCCGAGCGCGGCCAGTGCTGCGAGAGAGCCTCCGGCAGGATTCGAACCCGCACCCCGGCCGTACAAAGGGCGTGTGCTTGCCGTTGACACTACGGAGGCCTGGCGGCCGGCGGGGTTGCCGCCGACCGCGGTGTTCAGTTGACCGAGAAGCCGAACGGGCGCTTCTCCCGCTGCCCGAGCCCGTCGCCGTGACCGAAGAGCGACGCGAGAGTCCGCGCCGACCCGTCGCCCACCTGGCCGTGACGCTCGAGCCACGCATCGGCCTCATCCGGGGAGAACGCCCCGAACTCGACCTGAGCGGCGCAGCGGCCCGGCCGAGACACCGCCGGGTGGATCGTCCGGAGCGGCTCGTTCGTCGTCACGAGGACGACCACCCGAAGCCCCTGGCCGATCAAGCCGTCGACCACGTTGAGGAGCCGCGACAGCCCCTGCCCGGTCTGGTACTTCGCGTCCAGGGCGAGCAGCTCACCCGTGTCCTCGAGGATGAGCAGGCGCCAGCCCGAGTCGTCGTCGTCCTCGTCGAGGAGGACGTCGAGCATGTACTTCGGGCTGCCGAAGAGCTCCTCGGGATCGGTGACGTAGTGGAAGTCGCACCAGCGCCGCCACTCCCACGCGAGCGCCCTGAGGGCATGCGTCTTCCCGGTCCCGGGAACGCCGTGCCAGAGGATCAACCGGCCGGCCTGCTCGCCGTCGAACCGACGCCCGGCGAGCGCCCCGAGAGCCTTCGCGACCGCCCGGGGGTAGTTGTCCGCGATCTCCGCCCAGGCGGGCACCGCGATCGAGCGTGAGGTCCGCGCCGCCCGGCGGTCGTGTGCCCAGAAGCTCATCCGCACTTCCTGCTTCTCGTCAGGCTGCGAGATCGGGTAGCGCTCCTGGAGCCAGGCCTTCGCCGAGGCGAGCGTGTCGACAGTACGGGCGGCGGTTCGAACGTACGCCCGCCCTCGCTCGAGCGAGACGTGGACGAGGCACTCGCCGCCGACCTCGTCCGACAGCTCGATGACGGCCGCCCGCTCCGAGCGGTCGCGCAGGCTGTACAAGGCCCGTTCGAGCAGCCCCTCGAGCGTCATGCGCTCGGTTGCCCAGGAGGTGTATGCGGTGTGCTCCAGGTTCCGCTCCACGACGAGGTCGGTGAAGCGGGCGATCGTGAGGTAGTCGAGGTCCAGCTCCCAGGTCATGGCGAGCTCCCGACCCCGCACCTCGTCGTTGAGACTGGACATCGTGCTTCCTTCTAGCGGCCTCGATTCGAATGATTGGTCCCGCCGAGGCCGGGGCGGGAAGTGGAGACGGCGGGAGTCGAACCCGCTCCTCCTCGGTGCAAGCGAGGTGTTCTTCCAGAAGAACCTCATCCCCGGAGGTTTGCGAGGCGATCGTGGCGGAACCAGGGCCTCACGTTGAAGCGACGGCGTTCCTCCTGCAATCGCTCGCATGCGATGGCACGTGCGCTGCGCGGCGGTTGCGGCCGGCGAAGCCGGACGCCTTCAGGGCTCCCGCCGCAGGAGGGAGGTACCCGCGGCGGGAAGCCGCTCGGCGGATTCCCGCCCTGCGGAAAGCCATGCGGACGGGTGGAGTCGAACCACCACAGTCGGTGACGCTGCGGTTACAGCGCAGTGAGCTCGCCGGTGCTCGGCGTCCGCAGAGATGTGGAAGGCGGGATCGGCTCCCCGCAACCGGAGGCAGAGACGTTGCCGTCTGATCGGCTCCGGAGCCAGCTGTTGCCCATCGGCTCTCCTGCCAGCGCGTGTCCGCGCCGCCGCCTCCTCACCGGTCGGCCCTGGAGGCTTGTCGAAGCCAGCTGCACGTTGGGCCCGCGCTCTGCACCAGCCCTGTTCCGTCACTTCCTCGGCCCGTCCGTCGACGGGTCGATCTTGTCGATAGCGCGGGTGGGATTCGAACCCACGGTCTCGAGCTCATGAGGCTCGCGGGGACAGCCGCTCCCCTACCGCGCAAGTCTGGCCGGCTGGAGTCGAACCAGCGGTCTCCGGTTCCCGAAACCGGCGGGGTGGCCAAGCTCCCCTACGGCCAGTTGTCCATCGAGTCGACGACCGTGGAATCGAACCACGCATGACCGCCGTATCAGAGCGGCGCCTCACCAGTCGGCCTGTCGTCGTTGACGCCGCTCGCACGCGTGAGGTTTGCCCTCCGCAGCCGTTGCGGCCCCGAAGGGGACGCCTTCAGGGATC
>DASUZN010000233.1:0-4129 GCA_036376855.1 Gaiella sp.
CTCGATCCCGCCGTCGACCTGCCAGTCGCGCTGGATCGTCAGCCACTCGTCGATGTCGTCCGCGTCGTAGTTCCCACCGCCGAACGTGTTGTCGCGACGCCCCATGATCGAGTAGCCGGAGGTGACGAAGTCGGTGCCGGGCAGGAACTGGCCCATCAGCTTCGCCGTCTTGCGGATCGGCGAGTGCGAGGCGATCGCGTCGTTTCCGGACGCGACCTCGAGGTCGAGCCAGGCCGCGAGGACGTTCTCCGCGAGGATCGCGCGCGTTCCGCCCGGCACCGAGAGGACGAGGGCGACGCACGAGATCGAGCCGTTCTGCACGCCTTGCGCGCCGGCGGCGCGGACGACCGAGACGCAGCGCGCCTCGAGGTAAAGCATCGAGAGGCCCTGCGCATGACCCATCAGCGCCTCGGAGCCGGTCCCCGACGTGAAGCGCACCTTGACCCCGCGCGACGCGTAGGCGGAGGCGAGGAACGCCTTCGACCACGGCGTGTCGTCGCCGTCCGCAAACACGGGCTCGGTGCCGTAGACCGACAGCGTCTCGGCGTACGTGACGAGGCCGCGGATCGCGAGCTCGAGGTTCCGGCGCTCCTCGACGGCGCACTGCGTCATCACCCCGGGGCGCCCGACCTGCGAGCCGACCAACAAGGCGAGCGCGTTCAGGGGCGCGTACCGCGCGACGCCGACCGTCGTCTCGAGCTCGTCGAAGCCGCGCCTTGCCGCCTCGGCGGCGTCGGCCGCGAGGAGCGCAGGGCTCTCCTTGAGGTTCGTGACGTGCGCCTGGTTGCCCGGGTCGCGGCGCGCGCGCAGCTTCTTGAGCGCCATCATCAGCTCGACCGGGTCGAGCATCCCGACGACGCGCGCGAGCTTCGCGGGCGTCAGCCCGCGCGCGAGGCGCACGAGCGCGTCGCGCGGGACGTCGACGTCGACGAGCATTCGCGCGAGCCGCTCGTCGGGGAGCGCCATCGCCTCCTCGGCGACCTCCAGGTCGATGCCGTGCGCGACGAGGAAGCGGTCGATCACGTCGAACTCCCTCGCGTCGCGACCGTCGAGCCGCACGACGCGGCCGTTCTCGACGACGAGCTCCGGCTCGGGGTCTGCAGGCCCGTCGGCGGCGACGAGCCCGAGCTCCGGCCACGGCTCGACGAGCAGCTCGCGTCGCAGCTCCGATTCCTCGCGCGCGGCGAAGCGCGCGCTCCGGCGACCGTCAGTCATCTGTCGTGAGCCCCCGTGCGCGGTAGGCCTCCGCGGCCTCGCGGACGAACGCCGCATTGTGGGCGGCACCGAGCCCGTCGAGCCGCGCCGCCCAGGCCTCGAGCTCGTCCGCCGAGGAGCGTCCCGGCCGGAGCGCGGTGTAGACCGCAAGCAGCTCGTCGTCCGGGACCCGCGTCAGCTCGGCCGCGCGCTCGATCCCCTCGGCCAGCTGGACGCGCCCCGCGGCCCGCGCCACCTTCGCCTGCAGGGCGAGCGTCGCCGCCGTCGCGCGGGTGTCGTCCGAAGCGAGCGAGCCCGCGCGCGCACCGGCGAGCGTGACGTCGTCGAGCCGGAGCCCGGACGGCGTCGTGACGAGGTCCGGGCGACGCGTGCCGAGCGGGTAGTCGGTCACCGGATCGAATGCCACGACGAGAAGTTACGCTAGCCGCCGTGGCGCGGAACGAGCATCGATTCGCCGGCCGCGTCGCGCTCGTCACGGGCGGGTCGAGCGGCATAGGTGCAGCGACGGCCCGGCGGCTCAACGACGAGGGAGCACGCGTGGCGTCGCTCGACCTCGGCTCGGATGCGCCCGAGGGCGTGCTCGCGCTGACGGCCGACGTCTCGAGCTCCGCACAGGTGGACGCTGCCGTCGCGAGAGCCACGGAGGAGCTCGGCCCGCTCGACATCCTCGTCTGCGCCGCGGGGATCACCGGCGCGTCGCTGGCGACCGTCGACGTCACGGACGAGGAGTGGCGGCGCGTGATGGCGATCGACGCCGACGGCGTCTTCTTCTGCAATCGTGCCGTGCTCCCCGGGATGGTCGAGCGGGGCTACGGGAGAATCGTCAATGTCGCGTCGATCGCGGGCAAGGAGGGCAACCCGATGGCCACGGCCTACTCGTCCGCCAAGGCGGCCGTGATCGCGATGACGAAGGCGATCGGCAAGGACGTGGCGCGTACCGGGGTGCTCGTGAACTGCATCGCCCCCGCCGTGATCGAGACCCCGATGCTCGGAGGCATGACCCAGGAGCACGTGTCGTACATGGTCGAGCGCATCCCGATGGGCCGGATGGGCACGGCGGACGAGGTCGCGACGCTCGCATGCTGGCTCGCGAGCGAGGAGTGCTCGTTCTCCACCGGCGCGACGTACGACATCTCCGGGGGCCGGGCGGTCTACTGATGCGCCGCATCGTCCGTTGGGTGGATGGAGCCGGGCGCGTCTCGGTTGGGGTCGAGGTCGACAACGAGGGCCACTTCCGGAGGCTCTCCGGCATCGACGACCCGATGCCGTTCCTCCGCGGAGAGATGTTCTCGCCCGAGGGGCGGCCCGTGACCCCGGCCGACCCCTACAGCCTCGAGCTCGGCGGCGGCCTGACCCTCATCACTCCGCTCGACCCGCCCGAGGTCTGGTGCGCGGGGGTGACGTACGAGCGGAGCCGCGACGCCCGCATGGAGGAGAGCGCGGTCAGGGACGTGTACGACCTCGTCTACGAGGCGCACCGCCCCGAGCTCTTCCTGAAGGACGCGGCCGGCCGGCGCACGGTGGGGCCCGGCGAGCCGGTCGGGATCCGCGGCGACTCGACGTGGAACGTCCCCGAGCCGGAGATCGGCGTCGTCGTCGGCGAGCGCGGCAAGATCCTCGCGTACACGATCGGCAACGATGTGTCGTCAAGGGAGATCGAGGGCGCCAACCCGCTCTACCTCAGCCAGGCGAAGGTGTACGCCGGTGCCTGCGCGATCGGCCCGGCGCTCTACATCCCGCCGCGCGAGCCGCAGGGCTTCCAGATCATCATGCGGATCTCGAACGAGGAAGGCGACGTGCTGTACGAGGACAAGACCTCGACCACCTACATGGTGCGCACGTTCGACGAGCTCGCCGCATGGCTCGTCAAGGAGAACCCCGTCCCGCCCGGCTCGGTGCTCCTGACCGGCACCGGCCTCGTCCCGCCCGACTCGTTCAGCCTCGTCCCCGGCAACTGGGTCGAGATCCACGTGCCGGAGATCGGCACGCTCGTGAACCCGGTCGCGCTGGCGACGTCACTCCTCTGAAAGGACCCGCGATGACCGAGACGCTGACCGAGACGCCTGCCCGCAACTACGTCGGCGGCGAATGGCTCGAGGCCGGATCGGGCGAGACCTACGAGCAGCGCGACCCGTGGCGCCCCTCGACCGTCACCGGCGTCTTCCAGTCGTCGTCCGCCGACGACGCGCGCGACGCCGTCGCGGCCGCCGCCGCTGCGTTCCCCGCCTGGGCGGCGCTTCCCGCTCCGGCACGGGCGGCGATCTTTCACCGTGCGGCCGACGCGATCGAGTCGCGCGTGGAGCGGATCGCCCGGGACATGACGGCCGAGATGGGAAAGCCGCTCCGCGAGGCGCGGATGGAAGCCGCTCGCGCGGCGACGATCCTCCGCTTCTCCGCCGGCGAGGCGTGGCGGCCGGTGGGCGAGGTGTACGCCGCGTCCGTGCCGCTCCAGCGCCTCTACACCGTGCGGCGGCCGGTCGGTGTCGTCGGCCTGATCACGCCCTGGAACTTCCCGATCGCGATCCCGGTCTGGAAGCTCGCGCCAGCGCTGATCCACGGCAACACGGTGGTGCTGAAGCTGGCGCACGACGCGCCGCGCACCGGCCTCCACGTCGCCGAGTGCTTCGCCGAGGCGGGGCTTCCGGCCGGCGTCCTGAACGTGCTCACCGGCTCCGGGTCGAAGGTCGGCGCGGCGCTCGTGGAGAGCCCCGACGTGCGCGCGATCTCGTTCACCGGTTCGGTGGAGGTGGGTCAGGGCGTCCGCGCGGCCGCAACCGCCCGCGGGTGCCGCGTCCAGCTCGAGCTCGGCGGTCAGAACCCGTTCGTCGTGATGTCGGACGCGGAGCTCGACCGTGCGGTCGAGGCCGCCTACGCCGGCGCGTTCTGGTCGGCCGGCCAGAAATGCACCGCGACA
>DASUZN010000234.1:0-7552 GCA_036376855.1 Gaiella sp.
GAACGCCGCCCGCTCGACGCGGGGGTCGTCGGTCCCGAGCGGGCCTGCGTAGGCACGAACGTCGAACGTCCCCGCCGCGTCGTGGCCGAGGTGGCGGAGGAGCCACCAGCAGCGCGCGGCCCACCCCGTGCCCTCGTCGTAAGCGAGGACGAACGTGTCCCGCCCGATGCCCGCGTTCGCGAGCGCGACGCCGAGGACGTGCGGGTCGGGCAGCGGATGGCGCCCGCCCGCCGCCGGGTCGAGCAGAGGCGCGGAGAGGTCGGCCTCCGGGTCGAGGTGGACGGCGCCGGGCACGTGTCCCGCCTCGTAGGCCTCGCGCGGGCGGCAGTCGACGAGGCGGAGGCTCACAGCGCTCCCCTCGGCGTGACGGCGAGTTGGATCACCTCGTGCTCGGGGAACCGGCTCGTGAGCGCTGCCGCGCAGGCCTCCGCGTCGTCGGCCCAGACGATCACGGTCGGCCCTGAGCCCGAGAGCGTTGCCCCGCGGGCGCCTGGCGGCAGATCGGCCCGCACCGCGTCGAGCGTCGGCGAGGGCCGGTAGGGCTCGTGCAACCGGTCGTCGAGGCCGGCGGCGAAGAGCTCGGCGTCGTCGCCGACTGCGCCTGCGGCAAGCAGCGCCGCATGGGCCGCATTCGCGGCCGCGTCGGCGTGCGGCACCGAGGACGGAAGCGCGCGGCGCGACGCCTCGGTCGACGTCCGCTCGCGAGGGACGAGCGCAACCGGCGTGAGCGGAAGACGCTCCGCGAGGCGCGCGACATGGCCCCCCCACGTGAGCGTGACACCGCCGACGAGTGCCGCTGCAAGGTTGTCGGCGTGGCTCTCGAGCTCGAGGCCTGCTGCGAGGAGCTCCTCGGCATCACCGCCGGGTCGGGCCGCCGCGAGGCCGAGCGCGATCGCCGCGGCCGACGAGCCGAGCCCGCGCTCGAGAGGGATCCGGTTCACGAAGCGGAACCGCTTGCCGCCCGGATCGGCGAGGAGCGCGTACGCCCTCACGGCCAGGTTCGTCGCGTCCTCGGGCAGCTCTCCCGCTCCCGCACCCTCCACGACGACGCCGTCGCCGTCCGTCAGCTCGAGCTCGTTCCAGAGGTCGAGCGCGACGGCGGCGCAGTCGAACCCGGGGCCGAGGTTGGCCGACGTGGCAGGCGCGCGGACGATCATCGCCTGGCCGCAGCGGCGATCGCGTCCGGGTCGGGCTCGACCTCGACGGGTGGCGGCGCCAGGCGATCGGCTACCGCCGGATCCTTGAGCCCGTGCCCTGTGATCGTGACGACGAGCCGCTCGCCCGCGACGTCCCCGCGGAGCACCGCGGCGAGGCCCGCCGCGGACGACGGCTCGCAGAAGAGGCCCTCCTCGGTCGCGAGCGCGCGCCAGGCGGCGACGAGCTCGTCGTCCGTCGCGGAGACCACGCGCGCGCCGGAGGCCGCCACGGCTTCCGCGTGCACTGGGTCGCCGATGCGAATCGCCGTCGCCAGCGTCTCGCGGCGCCGCTCCGCCTCGACGGAGACGATCGGTGTCTCGAGGCCGAGCTCGCGGAGCGCCTGTGCGTACGACGAGGTGTTGCCACCGCCGCCGTACGGGAGCACGAATGCGTCGGGAGCCCCGCCGAGCTCCTCCACGATCTCGAGCACGGCGGTCTTCTGTCCTTCGCGCCGATTCGGGTTGAGCGAGTTGACCAGCACGTGCGTGCCGCGTGCCGCGAGCTCTTGGGCCGCGGCCAGTGCCTGGTCGAAGTCGCCGAGCACCTCGAGGACGGTCGCGCCGAGCATCCGCGTCTGGGCCAGCTTCGCCCCGGCGACCGCGCCCTGCGGCGTCAGTACGACCGCGGGCAGCCCGGCGCGCGCGGCGTAGGCCGCCGCGCTCCCGGCCGTGTTCCCGGTCGAGGCGCAGAGCACGGCCTCGGCGCCCTCCTCGAGCGCTTTCGACACTGCCACGGTCATCCCGCGGTCCTTGTACGAGCCGGTCGGGTTCGACGCTTCCCACTTGAGCCAGAGCTCCCGCATACCCACGGCTTGCGCCAGCCGGTCGGCCCGCAGCAGAGGAGTCGAGCCCTCGCCGAGCGACACGATTGGCGTTGCCGCCGTCACCGGCAGGCGGTCGCGGAAGCGCTCGATCAGCGGCATCGTCACGGCGCGTCGCAGTCCTGTGGAGCGATCGGCGCACATTCGGCACGTTTGCCCCTTGACGGAGAACGGTGTCTGACACCGGTCTCAGGCTCCGGTGTCGGCGGCCCGCATTGGGGCTGGGCGCTGTGGAAAGTCTGTGACGGTCCGGGCACGAAGGTGTCAGACACCGTACTTGGGTCTACGCCCAGCCGAGCTCCTCGACGCCGCGCTCGGAGACGACCGGGAGTGCGGTTGCCTCGCCGCGCGACTCAGGCAGCGCACGGATCGCGGCCAGTGCGGCGTCGACGCGGCCCGCGGCCGCCTCGTGCGTCACGACGTGGAGCACGGCGTGGCCGTTTGCCGGCTGCTGGACGAGCCGCGCGACCGAGACGCCCTCGACCGCAAGCTCGTGCGCCAGTCGAGCCAGGACGCCGGCGCGGTCCTCGACGAGCACGCGCAGGTACCAGAGCGACGAGAGCTCGCCGGGAGGCATCCGCTCGACCTGCCGCCAGACGGGATCGCCCTGGAGGAAGCCTGTCCCCGTCGTCCCGACGATCGACACGAGATCGGCGACGACGGCGCTCGCCGTCTCGATCCCACCGGCGCCGGGCCCCTCGAGCGTGATCTCGCGGATCGCGTCGCCCTGCAGCATCACCGCGTTGAACGGCCCGTCGACGGCGGCGAGCGGATGGTGGGCGTCGACGAAAGCCGGCCCGACCCGGACGTCGACGCGGTCGTGTGCCAGGGTCGCCCGCCCGAGCAGCTTGACCCGCATGTCGAGCGCGCGGGCCGCCTCGACGTGCTCTTCGCGGAGCGCGTCGATGCCCTGCACCTCGACCCACTCGAGCGGGACGCGCGAGCCGAACGCGACGGTCGCCAGGATCGCCATCTTCGCCGCGGCGTCGAGCCCGCCTACGTCGTCGGTGGGGTCGGCCTCGGCGTAGCCGAGCCGCTGTGCGTCGGCGAGCGCCTCCGCGTACGACTGGCCCTCGCTCATTGCCGAGAGCATGAAGTTCGTCGTCCCGTTGACGATTCCGAGGACGCGGTGGACGTTCGTGACGACGAGAGACTCGCGCAGCACCTTGATCACCGGAATCGCCGCGCACACCGACGCCTCGAAACGGAGCTGCGCGCCTCCCGCGGCCGCGGCCGCGAAGAGCTCTGCGCCGTGACGCGCGACGAGCTGCTTGTTCGCGGTCACGACCGAGCAGCCCGAGCGGAGAAGCGACAGGACATGGTCGCCCGCCGGCTCGACGCCGCCCATCACCTCGGCGACGAGGCGGATCGACGGGTCGTCGAGCACGTCGCGGACATCGGTCGTCAGCACGCGTGGACCGGGGTCGAACCCGCGCTCGCGCGAAGGGTCGCGGACGAGCGCCAGGACGACCCGCAGCCGATGGCCCGTAGCGCGCTCGATCTCGTCGCCCTGCTCGGCGAGCAGGCGGTGGACGGCCGCGCCGACCGTCCCGTAGCCGAGAAGCGCTACGGGAACGTCAACCGACTGCACTCGCGTCCTCGCGGCGCATCAGCGAGCGCAGCTCCTCCCCGACCTGCTCGATCAGCTGGTTCGCGGCCTCCGCACGGTGGCCGCGGAGGCCGGCCTCGCCGCTCTCCATCTCGGCGATCCACAGCTTCGCGAACTCGCCCGAGCGGATGTCGTCGAGGACGGACTGCATCCGCTCCCGCACGTGCGAGTCGATCACGCGCGGCCCGCTCACGTAGTCGCCGAACTCGGCCGTGTCGGAGATCGACCAGCGCATGTGCTTGAAGCCGCCCTCCCAGAGCAGGTCGACGATCAGCTTCAGCTCGTGGAGGCACTCGTAGTAGGCGATCTCGGGCTGGTAGCCGGCCGCGACGAGCGTCTCGAACCCTGCGCGGATCAGCTCGGTCGTGCCGCCGCAGAGGACGGCCTGCTCACCGAACAGGTCGGTCTCGGTCTCCTCCTTGAACGTCGTCTCGAGGATCCCCGCCCGTCCCGCGCCGATCCCGACCGCGTACGCGAGCGCGAGATCGCGCGCGCGGCCGGATGCGTCCTGCTCGACCGCGATCAGGGCGGGCGTGCCGAAGCCCTCGGTGAACAGGCGGCGGACGACGTGCCCCGGCCCCTTGGGCGCGACCATGATCACGTCGTGGCCGGCGGCCGGCGCGATGCGGCCGTAGAGGACGTTGAACCCGTGGGCGAAGAGCACGGCTGCGTTCTCTCCCAGCTCCGGCTCGACGTGCTCGGTGAACACCTGCGGCTGCACCTGGTCGGGCAGGAGGAGCGAGACGAGCTGCGCACCGCGCGCCGCCTCCGAGATCGGCTTGACCTCGAGACCCGCGGCCTCCGCATCCCGCCACGACGACGAGCCCTCGCGCAGGCCCACGACCACCTTGACGCCCGAGTCGTGCAGATTGAGCGCGTGGGCGTGGCCCTGGCTCCCGTAGCCGACGACGGCGACGGTGCCGTCGAGGAGGGAGAGATCGCCGTCGCGGAGGATCGTGGCCATACGGATGTCCTTTCGTGGGTGGGAGGATGCGGGCGCGAGACTACGTCTCTCGCCTAGATTGCCGCCAGCCTGCGCGGCGCGCGCCGCTTGGCGGACGCGCGGGGGACACCGATCCGCCCGGTGCGGACGAGGTCGACGATCCCGTACGGGTGGCAGAGCTCGTGGAAGGCGTCGAGCTCCTCGGGCGTGCCGGTGAGCTCCAGCACGACAGCGTCCGAGCCGACGTCGAGGAGGCGACCGCCGAGCGCCTCGGCCGTCGTGACGAGCTCTGCCCGCTTCTCGGGCGCGGCGGAGACGCGGATCACGAGCAGCTCGCGCTCGACCGCCTCACCCGCGACGAGCTCCGTCACGCGCAGCACGTTCACGAGCTTGTGGATCTGCTTCTCGATCTGCTCGAGCGAATGCTGCGCGCAGTCGACGCGGATCGTGATGCACGAGACGCCGGGACGCTCGGTCGGGCCGACCGCGAGCGACTCGATGTTGAAGCCGCGGCGCGCGAACATGGTCGTGATCCGCGTCAACGCGCCGGGTCGGTCCTCCACCACGACGGACAGCGTGTGCTTCACAACGCCCTCGCTTCCACGGTCGTGCCCACGCCGGGGTACTCGAGCATGTCGAGCGCGGCGGCGCCGGCGGGGATCATCGGGAAGACCTGCTCGGCGGGGTCGACTCGGCAGTCGACGACGGTCGTCCGCCCGAGCGCGAGCGCCTCCTCGAGCGCGGTCTCGAGCTCGCCCTCGTCCGTGACGACCATCCCCACGCCGCCGTAGGCCTGTGCGAGGCGGGCGTAGTCGGGAACCTGAGAGGTCAGGTGCACGTGGGAGCGCCGGCCGTCGAAGAACATGTCCTGCCACTGCGTGACCATCCCGAGGTGGGCGTTGTTGACGAGCACGACCACGATCGGCAGGTCCTCGAGCACGGACGTGACGAGCTCCTGGGCGGTCATCTGGAAGCAGCCGTCGCCGTCGACGCAGACGACGGTCGCCTCCGGGCGCGCGGCCTTGGCGCCGATCGCGGCGGGGATCCCGTACCCCATCGTCCCGAGCCCTCCCGAGGTGATGAAGCTCCGCGGCCGCTCGGAGAGGACGTACTGCATCGCCCACATCTGGTGCTGGCCGACGCCCGTGGTGACGATCGTGTCCGTATCGGCGGTGAGGCGCTGCAGCGTCTGCACGACCTGCTGCGGCTTGAGCCACTCGTCGCTTGTGTCGTAGCGGAGCGGGAACTCCTCACGCCAACCGCGGAGCTGTGCGAGCCACGCCTCGGGAGCGGGAGCGCCCTCGGCGCGCTGCGCCGCGACCGCGTCCGCCAGCTCGCCGACGGCAGTCCGCAGCGGTCCCACGACGGGGATGTCCGCGTCACGCAGCTTCGAGATCTCCGCGGGGTCGATGTCGAGATGGACGATCGTTGCCCCGGGCGCGAAGGCCGACAGCTTGCCCGTCACGCGGTCGTCGAACCGCGCGCCGATCGCGACGAGGACGTCGCACGTGTTCATCGCGAGGTTCGACCACTTCGCGCCGTGCATCCCCGGCCAGCCGAAGTGGAGCTCGTGCGTCTCGGGGAACGCGCTCTTCCCCATCAGCGTCGTCACGACCGGGAGCGTCCCGGCCTCTGCGAGCCGTCCGAGCTCCGCGCAGGCGTCCCCGTTGAGCGTCCCGCCGCCGACGTAGAGCACGGGCTTGCGGGCGTGCGCGATCGCGCGCGCCGCCTCGCGGATCTGCAGCGGGTGCACCTTGGTGGGCGGCCGCCAGCCCGGGAGGTCGACGTCGTCCGGGTAGGCGAAGTCGAGCGTCGCCTCCTGCAGGTCGCGCGGCACGTCGACGAGCACGGGTCCGCACCGGCCCGATCGCGCGATGTGGAACGCGGCCTTCATCGTGGCCGGGATGTCGCGGACGTCGGAGACGAGCCACGAGTGCTTGACGATCGGCATCGTGATCCCGGTGATGTCGCACTCCTGGAAGGCGTCGGTGCCGATCAGGTTCGAGCGCACCTGGCCCGTGATGCAGACGAGCGGCGTCGAGTCCATCCACGCGTCGGCAATCGGCGTGACGAGGTTGGTCGCTCCCGGACCCGACGTCGCGATCGCCACACCCGCACGTCCCGACGCGCGCGCGTAGCCCTGGGCCATGTGCCCCGCGCCCTGCTCGTGGCGGGCGAGAACGTGGCGCACGGCGGTCCCGCGGGCCATCGCGTCGTACGTCGGCATGATCGCCCCGCCGGGGATGCCGAACATCACGTCGATCCCCTCGGCCTCGAGCGAGCGGAGGAGCGCGTCGCCGCCGGTCATCCTCACGGCCCGACCCCCAGCGCGAACTCCGTGTCGCGGCGCGCGCTTCGCAGCAACCCGAGCACCGCGTCGACGAACTCGCGGGTCGTCGCCGAGACAGCCGGGCCTGCCACGTCGGACGGTCGCCGCGACGCCTGGAGCGCAGCCGTGAGGCTCTCTTCGAGCGCCTCGCCCGCAGCGACACGGCCGAGCCCCTCGGAGAGAAGCAGCGCGGTCGCGAGGAGCATCGGGCTCGGATCGGCGACGCCGTGCCCGGCGAGGTCGCTCGCCGTGCCTTGCGCAGGACCGAACAGGCCCGGCCCCGTCGGCGAGAGATAGGCGGACGCGACGAGCCGACGGCGGCCGCCGAGGCGCGGCGCTTCGGCGAGTGCGTCGCCGAGCACTCGCTCCGCGACCAGCACGCCGGCCGACCCCTCGGCCAGGCGGTGGAGCGCCTCGGGGAGCGCAACGTGCTCGACCTCGACGCCGGAGTTGCGATCGGCGTCTCGGTCGACGCGGGCCGTCCACGTTTCGGACACGCCGACGGACGTCAGCCGCCCGGCGCGGTTGCGCGCGGTCGCGAACGCGCGGCCGAGCGTCCAGTCGACCGCCCCGTCGTGGAGCGGCGCGAACGTGGTCGCCTCGCCGGTGTCGTCCAGCACACGCATCACGCGCGCTCCGAGGTCGAGCGCGGCA